>NZ_CFQVBI010000080.1:0-21384 GCF_986095205.1 Megamonas sp.
CAAAAATACTGAATGAGCATTGTTGTCTAAATTCATTATAATCACCACATTTTTTTATATTCGACCAATAAGATTATCTCATAAAGCATATATCCAGTCAATCTTCTAAGGAGCAATTCATCTCACTACCTTAGAGGTAGGAGACTTCTTGCTCAGTATGGTTAAATTATTAGCTTCTAATCTCGTTGTAGCTTATCCATTTTTATTAGCTGTAGCTTTATTCTTCGCTAATATGCTTTTATATTCACAAGCAGCTACAACTCAAGCTTTAATCCCAACTGTTATCGTCGCTTTAGGCATCACTCCAGAAAATACTGCTTCTGTACCAATTATTGTAGCTTCATTTGCTGCTGTTTCCGCTTTATTTGTATTGCCAACATATCCTACATTATTAGGTGCTGTACAAATGGACGATACTGGTACCAGTCGCATAGGAAAATATGTATTTAATCATCCGTTTTTCTTCCCTGGTGTATTAACAATCGTTGTTTCTGTAGCTTTAGGTTTCGTTTTTGCACCAATCATGTTATAAAAAACTCCATCTTAATATCAAAATCATATATTTAAACCCCCAAAAAAGACTTAGTTCATTATATAGAGCTAAGTCTTTTTATTTAAGCTAAAATCTACTTTCTTGCCTAAATAAAAATTCTAATTTAATATATAATTAAATTTACAACAAATGACAGGTGAAAAAATGAACGATTATATTATAGAAAAATTACTTATACTATCTTGTAATATAGATGATTTTAATCCTCAAAATTATGAATATATCTCGCAAAAACTCTTTGAGCATAATGCTTTAGATGTTTGGCTAACTCCTATTTATATGAAAAAATCCCGCTCAGCTAATACTTTATCTGTTCTAATCCGTCCTGAAGATAAAGAAAATTGCCTTGATATTATATTCAGCGAAACGACAACGCTTGGCATACGTGAAGAAATAATCACTCGCTACAGTCTAGATAGAGAATTTAAATCCATCACCACGCCATATGGTCAAGTAAAATGCAAAATAGCTAAAAAAGGCGATAAAATTCTAAATATATCCGCTGAATATGAAGATTGTAAACAATTAGCCCAAAAACACAATGTACCGTTAAAAACAATTCAACAAACAGCATTATTTCTAGCAAACGAGGAACTAAAACATGAATAAACAACAACAATTAATCGAATTACTAAAATCTTACCAATCTGTAGCTGTAGCTTTTTCTGGAGGTGTAGATAGCTCTGTACTTGCTAAAGCAACACAAATTGCTTTAGACGATAAAGCTATCGCCATCACTGCTGTATCTGAATTAATAACTACTAATGAAATATCTGATGCTAAAAAAGTTGCTAAACTCATTGGCATAAAGCATAAATTATTCACTGTAGATGATTTAGCTGATAAAAAATTCACCTGCAATGATAAAATGCGTTGCTACCATTGTCATATTAATCGCTTTAAACTTTTAGAAAATTTTTGTCAAAAAAATAATTATAACTATCTTTTAGAAGGCTCTAATGAAGATGACAAAGGTGATTATCGTCCAGGTATGCTCGCTTTAAAAGAATTTAAATTAACAAAATCACCATTTTTAGAATTGCACATTACTAAAGATGAAATCCGCCAAATGGCAAAAGACTGGAATTTACCTGTTTGGAATAAACCTAGCTCTGCTTGTCTTGCCTCTCGTTTAATTTACGGTCTTGAAATTACTCCTGAAAGATTAAATCAAGTTGCTAAAGCAGAAGATATACTTCATAAATTTTTACAAGGTCAAATTCGCGTACGTCATCATGGTGATTTAGCACGCATAGAAGTAGAAACAAATGAAGTCCCTAAATTATTTACCAATCCTCTTAGAGATTTAATTCATAAAGAGTTTCAAAAACTAGGTTTTAAATTTATCACTGTAGATTTAATAGGTTATCAAAAAGGTAGTAATAACGTGATATTAGACAATAATCCATTTTGATTAAACTTTTTATTTAAACTAAAATATTTATAAATACTATAAAATAATCTATTTTTTCTAAACTAGATGACAAAATGAATTACTTTTTATGTTGACAAGTCCTTATTTATTTTTGATAATGTAAATAGTAAAAAATAAAATCACATTACCTTTTTATTTTTTATACACTTTAAAACGATTGACATGTTTACATCAAAATCGTATAATCTTTTTCATACATATATTGTATGAATTAATTATATATGTATATACAATATTAAAGAGAGAAGAGGGATTACATATGGCTGATAATAAAAAACAAGTCGATGTTAAAGAAACCGCTCAAAGTGCTATCCGCGAAAGCAAAGCTAAATCTTCTCAAGGACGTCAGTTCTTATTATGGTTTGGTGCACTCATTCTAGGTGGCATTTTAGGCTGGCTCGGTATCCAACCTTTAAATGAATTTTTCAATTTTGTAGCTACTGTATTTACGCGTTTATTCCAATTCATTGCAGTTCCTACAATCGCTCTAGCAGTTATCACTACTTTAGCTGCACTCGGTAATAATAAAGATACAAGTCGTATCTTTTCTCATGCACTATTTTATACTTTATTCACCACAATCTGTGCAGCAGCTACGAGTCTTTGTCTTTATTTATGGATTTCTCCAGGAAATCTTCCTATGGATATTATCAATGCCGGTCAAGAAGCTGTACCTATGCAAAAATTAGGCGCACTTTCTTATTATGACCACTTCTTATCTGTAATTCCAAATAATGTTCTACAGCCATTTTTAACTGGTAATGTTTTATCTGTTATGTTGATATCTGCGGCTGTTGGTTTAGCTTTAGCCTTCATGCCAAAAACAGATAATCGTGAACAATTATTAAAAGTAATCAACGGTTTACAAGAATTATCCTTCACACTTATTCGTGCATTACTTTATGTTTTACCACTTGGTATCATCGCTTTTGCAGGTCAATTATCAGCTCAAATTGAAGCTGGTGTTATCGTTGGCGCTTTAGGAAAATATACTGCTGTAGTAATTGGTGGTAATGCTATTCAGTTCTTTATCATTTTACCTTTAATCATGCTTCTTCGTGGATTAAATCCAGTTAAAGTTTTCCGTAAAATGGCTCCTGCTCTTGCCGTAGCTTTATTTACAAAAAGCTCTGCCGGAACTTTGCCTGTAACACTTGCTTGTGCAGAACAAAATTTAAAAGCCAATCCAAAAGTTTCTCGTTTCGTTTTACCAATTTGTACAACTATCAATATGAATGGTTGTGCCGCATTTATCTTAGTAACCTCTTTATTCGTAATGCAAAATGCTGGTTTTGAATTATCCATGACTACTATGATTACATGGTTATTTATATCCGTTATTGCCGCTGTTGGTAATGCAGGCGTTCCTATGGGTTGCTATTTCTTGACTTTATCTCTTATGTCCTCTATCGGTGCTCCAATCGGTTTACTTGGTATCATCTTACCAATTTATACCATCATCGATATGATTGAAACAGCTGAAAATGTTTGGTCAGACTCTGCTGTTTGTGCTATGACAGATAATGATTTAAAAGGAAAATTAGACGATAGCGAAATTCCAAATACTAGTATTCTCTAAAATTTAAAATTAAAATATAAAAACCTCGAGAAGTTTTTAACTACACTCGAGGTTTTTTATTTCTATATTTATTTTATAACTAATTATATAAATAGTATAAAATAATTACCAATCAGTTCCTACATAAATTTCTGTAATAATATTATTTTTATCAACAAAAAAACACATTACTGGTTGAAAATAATGTCGTTTTTCATCATCCCAATCATAAGAATAATAAAATTTATTACGATAAGAATCATATTCTTTTTTCACTGTTTCATACATACCAGCTACTGTGGCATACGGTATACCTACCGTTAATCCAGATTGTGTTGATAATGAATTATTTTTCAAGGTATATCCCACAACAATAAGCTCTGACTCAGGTCTAGGATCTCTTGAGCCTATTCTACCCGTAATAGAAAAATATGGAGAATATATATGTAACACCTCTTACTCCATTAGAATTAAACCATCTCTTTTTTTAGGTGAGCATAAACACTAGCAACATATTATAATGTACAATCTGGACCTACCCCACCAACAAATAATTCAGATTTAAGGATTTCAAATACTAATATTCTATAATAGAATAAAAATATAAATTGCACTCTAATTTCTATTTTAGAGTGCAATTTATATTTTTACTATTTATTTAATACAAAACCTTATAATCTTTTTCTAAGTCCTTAAACCATTTTTCATATAATGCTGGTTGATACAACTGACCCTCTTGCAAATCTGTTTTTATATAATTAACAAAAGAATTTCTTTTCGCATTATCTAAATTAAGTTCACTATAAACAATTTCTTCATTTACTGCTGTTTCTGGATTTGTACCATAATATGAAATATATTCCATTGTTCCTTTTTTATCATCCGTAGGTCCTACTACACAACTTCCTCCTGGAAAAGCTGTTCCCATAAAAGTACCATCTGCTTTTCGTTCTGCTCCAACTAAATCGGATGTGATTACAAATACACCACTTTGTGTAGTCACTGCTTCAATCCTATTTTTAAATCTATTAACCCATGCTTTATTATTGCCATTAATAGGTTTTCCATCATTTAATGGTTGACCATCTTTTAAATCACTAACTGAATAATAACCCCATGAAGTTGCTGTTGGATTAAGAATTATTTTAGCTCCTTTAGCCGCATAATAACGACTTAATTCTGGATAATTATATGTGTCATAACATATGCTAATTCCAATCTTTCCCCAAGGTGTATCAAAAAGAAATGGTTCTGTACCTGTTTTAGCCCAAATTACTTCACTTCCAAAAGGATGTACTTTTCTATATGACCCTAAAATTTTCCCATTTGGATCAATTGCTACAGCTGAATTATATACATTTAAAGGATCATTGCCAATTTTTTCTGGATATCCATATACTACATAAATACCATTCTCTTTTGCTATTTTTGCTATTGTCTTAGCACTTTCTCCATTAAAAGGCTCTGCCAATTTTACCTGCATCCTGTCGCCTCTTAACATCGAATCATTTTGTTCCATTGCATAACCAGTTAAACACATTTCTGGAAAAAGAACTAATTCTGCTCCGTTATCAGCTGCTTCTTTTATGAATTTACTCATTTTATTTAAATTCGCTTTTTTATCTCCCCATATTGGCTGAAAATTAACGGTTGCAATTCGTACAGTATCTCTACTTTCAGCATTAGCATATGTCAATGAAGTTGCTATTAATGTTATTAATATAAAAAAACTACTTATTATTTTTATACAATAATTTTTTAAAGTCATTTCTACATCTCCTTTTTATTACATTAATATTCATCAAACATCCTTTGAATTTCATTTAAATCATTTGTTTTTGTAAGTGCTAATTGCAATAAAATACGAGCTTTTTGTGGATTCAATGTATCACCATTTAAAAAATGCTCCTTTGTATATTGTTCTGAATTTGCAACAACCATTCCATTCCCTACACGAGAACTACGTACTACCACTACACCTTTTTTTTGAGCATCAACTAACCCCGGTTCAGCATCCTTGTGAATACTTCCCATTCCACTACCTGCATAAATAATTCCTTTAGCTCCTGCATTTACTGAAGCATCAATAAGCACTCTATCATCATTTTCATGAGTATAAATAATATCCACTCTTGGTAATTTAGCTAAATTATCAACATCAAACTCACTTTCTTTCGTATGTTTACGTGTTGTTTCTCTATAAAAATATGGTTCTCCATCCGTAATATATCCTAAAAAACCTAATTCAGGAGATTTAAACGTTGATACATTACTTGTATTTGTTTTTGTTACATCACGAGCACCATTTATCTCATCATTAAGTGCTACTAATACACCTTTTCCTACAGCTTTTGGAGATGCTGCTAATTTAACTGCATTTAATAAATTAACAGGACCATCCGCACTAATAGCAGTAGCTGGACGCATAGCTCCAACAAGAACAACAGGTTTATCACTCTTTACTGTTAAATTTAAAAAGTATGCTGTTTCTTCCAATGTATCTGTTCCATGTGTAATAACAATTCCCTTAACATCTGGATCTGACAAAAGCTCATTACAACGTTTTGCTAATTTTAACCAAACATCATCTGTCATATCCTGACTACCTATATTAGAAATTTGTTCTCCACTAACAACTGCTATATTTTTTAATTCTGGCACAGCATTTATTAAAGTTTCAACACCTAAAGCTCCGGCTTTATAACCTGTCATTTGAGTATTAGATGGTGCACTACCTGCAATAGTTCCACCTGTTGCTAATATTTTTACTTCTGGTAAATCAGCTGCCGAAACAATAGAATAACTACTATTTAATATAATTGCCCCTATAGCTAATGACACAATCAAACTTTTTCTTAACATAATTTATTCCTCCTAAAATAAAATAAAGCTGTGAATAAATAAAAATATTTATTCACAGCTTCTTTGCTTTAATTATTATAAACTTTTGATGGATTTATCCTATCACATAATAGTCTTATTATCAACTAATAAATAAAAAAATACTGTACACAAAAATTTATAAAAAAATAGACAAGGTAATATATACCCTGTCTATTTTTATATCTATTATTTTTTATTTAAAGTAAGCTACGCCAGCTTCAAATAATTTTTGATCTTTTGCACCTGGAACATTTTTCGCTACATATTTGCCAATACGTTCGGAGTGTCCCATTTTACCTAAGATACGTCCATCTGGACTTGTGATACCTTCGATAGCCCATACAGAACCATTTGGATTTACTTCAATATCCATAGAAGTATCGCCATTTGCATTTACATATTGAGTTGCAATCTGACCATTAGCTTTTAGTTGAGCTAAAACTTCTGGACTTGCACAGAAGCGACCTTCACCATGAGAAACAGCAATAGTATGAATATCTCCTACTTTTACGTTGTTAAACCATGGAGAGAGATTAGATACAACTTTTGTTTCTACCATGCAAGATACGTGGCGACCAATTTCATTATATGTGAGTGTTGGATTTTCTGGTGTTAATTCTTGAATATCACCAAATGGTACAAGACCTAATTTGATGAGAGCTTGGAAACCATTGCAGATACCGAGCATTAAACCATCACGGTTTTTGAGTAAATCGCGAACAGCTTCTGTAATGCGTGGATTTCTAAACATAGCAGCAATGAATTTACCAGAACCATCTGGTTCGTCCCCACCACTGAAACCACCTGGAAGCATGATAATCTGAGATTTTTCAATGCCTTTTACAATAGCTTCAACAGATTCTTCAACCATGGAAGGAGTCAAGTTTTTAATAACGAGAGTTTCAGCTTGACCACCTGCACGATTAAATGCTTTAGCAGTATCATATTCACAGTTTGTACCTGGGAATACTGGAATGAAAATTCTTGGTTTAGCAAAAGAAGTTGGAGCTTTAGCAATGCTAGTTGCTGTATAAAGTTCACTTTGTTTTGTTTCACCAGTAGATTTACGTACATGAGTTGGGAAAATCTGTTCAAGTGGCTGAGTATATGCTGTTTCAATTTCATCAAGAGAAATTTTTACATCGCCACAGATAATTGCTTTGTCTGCAATTACGCTACCAAGTTCATATGCACCTACAAATTCATTTAAATCTACATCTTCATTTAATTCAAGAATGATTGTACCATAATCGCAAGCGAATAATTCTTTTGTATCAAAGCCATCAGCAAAAGCAAAACCGAGTTGTTCACCAAGTGTCATTTTGCTGATTGCACTAGCAATACCGCCAACGCCTACAGTTTTTGCACTTGCAACTTTACCTGCATGAATTAATTCATAAACTTTATTGAAGTTAGCAGTCAATGTATCAATAACTGGCATTTCGAATTCATCACGAGTTGCTTTAACTACGATAACTTTATGTCCTGCTTGTTTAAATTCAGGAGATACAACTTTATCTGCTTCTACCATATCAAGAGCAAAAGCGATTAAAGAAGGTGGTACTGTCATATCCATGAATGTACCAGACATGGAGTCTTTACCGCCAATAGCAGCTGTACCGAATTTATGCTGTGCCCATAATGCACCTAAAAGTGCAGCAAATGGTTTACCCCATTTTTCGCTATCTTTGCCAAGGCTTTCAAAATATTCTTGGAGAGTTAAGCGAACTTTTGCATAATCACCGCCGATAGCTACGATTTTTGTAATAGCTTCTACGATAGAATATACTGCACCATGGAATGGGCTCCAGCTCATGAGATATGGATTGAAACCAAATGTCATAGCAGTAGCTGTATTTGTAGAACCTTCTAATAATGGTAATGTAGCTACCATACCTTCTGCTGGTGTCATTTGACGTTTACCACCAAATGGCATAAGCACTGTATTAGCACCGATTGTAGAGTCGAATTGTTCACTTAAACCTTTTTGACTGCATACATTTAAATCTTTTAAAGTATTAATCCAAGCATCTTTTACAGAGCCTTCTACTTGTTTTGCTTGTTCAAAATATGTTTTGCCTTCTGGCATTTTTACTACAGCATCAGTATGCTGTTTTACACCGTTTGTCTGAAGGAAAGAACGTTTAATGCTAACGATATCATTACCACGCCAATTCATAACAAGACGAGGTTCTTTAGTTACAGTTGCCACAAGTGTTGCTTCAAGATTTTCTTTTGCAGATTCAGCTATGAATTTATCTGCATCTTTAGCATCTACAACAACTGCCATACGTTCCTGAGATTCAGAAATAGCAAGTTCTGTTCCATCAAGACCATCATATTTTTTCTTAACTTTATCAAGTTCAATTACAAGACCATCCGTTAATTCACCAATAGCTACAGCTACACCGCCTGCACCAAAGTCATTACAACGTTTGATCAAACGACTAACTTCTGGATTTCTAAATAATCTTTGTAATTTACGTTCAGTTGGAGGATTACCTTTTTGTACTTCTGCACCACAATGTGTTAAAGATTCAATAGTATGTTCTTTAGAAGAACCTGTTGCACCGCCGATACCATCACGGCCAGTACGTCCACCAACTAAAATAACTACATCACCTGGTTGTGGTTCAAAACGAAGTACATTTTCTTTTGGAGCTGCAGCTACTACTGCACCGATTTCAAGACGTTTTGCTGCATAACCTTCATGATAAACTTCATGAACCTGTCCTGTTGCCAAACCAATCTGGTTACCATAAGAACTATAACCATGTGCTGCACCACGAGTAATTTTACGCTGTGGTAATTTACCTTTAATTGTTTCTTCAAGACTACGACGAGGATCAGCACTACCTGTTACACGCATAGCTTGATATACATAAGAACGACCAGAAAGTGGATCACGGATAGCACCACCAAGGCAAGTTGCCGCACCACCAAATGGTTCAATTTCAGTAGGATGATTGTGAGTTTCGTTTTTAAACATTACAAGCCAATCTTCTTGCTTTCCATCAATATTGGCTTTTACGACAATACTACAAGCATTGATTTCTTCAGATACATCTAGGTCTTGTAATTTGCCTTCTTCACGAAGTTTACGCATACCCATTACAGCGATGTCCATTAAAGTAACATCTTTATGAGTTCTACCTAATGCTTCACGGTCATTTAAATATAACTGATAAGCATTTTTTATTGTTTCTTTATATTTACCTTCTTCAATATCAACATTGTCGATAGCTGTTGTAAATGTAGTATGACGACAATGGTCAGACCAATAAGTATCAATAACGCGAATTTCAGTAATACTAGGATCACGTTTTTCTTCTTTAGCAAAATATTCTTGACAGAATTTCAAATCTTCTTCACTCATTGCTAAACCCATTTCATTTCTTAAAGCAATAAGTTGGCTATCATTCATAGAAATAAAGCCTGTAAGTATTTTTACATCAGCTGGTTCTTCCATAACCATTGCAAGTGTTTCAGGTTTTTCAAAAGAAGCTTCTCTAGATTCTACAGCATTAATGCAGTAATTTTTTATTTTAGCAAAAATTTCATCATCAATATTACCAATTAAAGCAATTACTTTTGCACTGCGGATAACTGGACGTTCTTTCTGTGTAACGAGCTGTACACACTGTGCAGCTGAATCAGCAGTCTGGTCAAATTGACCTGGAAGAGCTTCTACTGCAAATACACGAGCATTCGCTATTTCTGGTAATTCTTCTTCATAAATTACATCTACTGGTGGTTCATAAAATACAACTGGTTTTGTCTGTGCATATTCTGCATCAGTTAATCCTTCAATATCATATCTACGGATAACTCTTACTTGTTCTATTCCTTCAATTGCAAATAACTCTTTTAAATCAGCAAAGAGTTTCTGAGCTGGAATATCAAAACCTTGGCGTTTTTCAACATACAATCTTCTAACTGACAATTTTATTCCTCCTGTAAATTAAGAAAAAAACTCACTTCTATTGTACATTAGAAAACCTATGATGTCTATTATTATGAACAAGAAAAGCTATTGTTTATAGATTTATTTTCATATCCATTAATATATAAATTTTCACTAAAATAATAAATCCTTCAATTTTACTTAGATTTTACCAAAAATATATTTATTCTTCTTATTAGGCTTTTATACTTATTTTCAGTATGAAAATTCCAATAAAAAACTTCAGGAGGATTATTTTATGTTTGATATCGGAAACAAACACTATGAATTTTTTGATATGCTCAATCAACATGCTAAATATTTTAACCAAGGTTCCAAAATAATGTATGATGTAATGATTAATTACGATACAGCTCAAACCAAAATGGAAGAAATAAAAACTGTTGAAAAACAAGCCGATTTAGTTACAGCAGAAACTGTACAAAAGTTAAATCAAGTATTCATCACTCCAATTGACCGTGAAGATATTTTCGCTCTTTCTTATGGCTTAGATGATGGTGTAGATAATATTCATGGGAGCCTTGAACGCGTCATCATGTACGAAGCAGGTCAGCCAAAAACAGACGGTCCTGCAAAATTGTCTAAGCTTTTAATTCAAGCTACAGAAGAATTAGTAAAAGCTACATCATTATTAAAAGATATTCGTAAAAATCATAATGAAATTCTTGAATGTACTAATCGCATTTTAACTTATGAAAGTCAAGGAGATACACTCTATCGTAGTGAAATGTCTTCATTATTCAAAACTGAAAAAGACCCTATTACGCTTGTAAAATGGAAAGATATTCTTCAATGCCTTGAAGATACACTTGATCAGACAAAACATATTTCTGACACATTAAAAGGAGTTGTTATGAAGTATGCTTGAGCAAGCTTCTATCTTAATTTTTATTGTTATTGCCTTAGCTCTTATTTTCGACTTTGTAAATGGTTTCCACGATACAGCAAATGCAATCGCTACATGCGTATCAACTCGTGCAGTCTCTCCAGCAGTAGCTATCATTATGTCTGCTATTTTAAATTTTGCTGGTGCCATGATTAGTACAGGCGTTGCCAAAACCATCGGTGGCGATATAGTTCAATCTGCTTCTATGGTAAATGAAGTCATCATTATCGCTGCTTTAGCTGGTGCTATTATTTGGAATTTAATAACATGGTGGTTTGGTATGCCAAGTAGTTCTTCTCATGCTTTAGTTGGTGGTATCATTGGCGCTGTAATCATCTCCGTTGGCTTTATGGGATTAAATGGCTATGGTATCTTAAAAATATTTTTATCTTTAGTACTTTCTCCTCTTGCTGCTATGGCAATTGGTTGGATTATACTACATATTATTTTTGCTATCTGTCATTCCATGAGACCAGCTACTGTCAATGATAATTGCAATCGTCTCCAAGTAATTTCTGCTGCTTTAATGGCATTTGCTCATGGTTCTAATGACGCACAAAAATCCATGGGAATTATCACACTTGCTCTTTTAAGCGGTGGCTATATCGGTGCTTTAGAAGTACCTACTTTTGTAAAAATATCATGTGCTTTTGCTATGGCTCTTGGTACTTCATTTGGTGGTTGGAAAATCATCAGAACTGTTGGCGGGAAAATCTTCCGCATGCAACCTGTTCATGGTTTTTCTGCTGATTTAAACTCGGCTGTAGTAATCTTTGGCGCTACACTTCTACATTTACCAGTATCTACTACGCATGTCGTTTCTGGTTCTATCATGGGTGTAGGCGCTGCCCAACGTGTTAAAGCTGTACATTGGGACGTTGCTCGTCAAATGCTTGTCGCTTGGCTTATGACAATTCCATGTACTGCAATTTTATCTGCTATTGTATATTTAATTTTACATTTATTCATCTAACACTTGATTTTTATTCTAATTTTATGTTAACATTATTACACATATATAAAATGCAATGAGCGGAAAAGTATAATTTTGTTGACTTTCAGAGAAATAGCGGTTGGTGCGAGCTATCAAGCGATAAAATTAGAAAGCTACCCGTGAGCACCTAGCAAAACTAGGCGCTATGCCAGCGATATCGGCATTAAGTGAGCTATTTGCTAACTAAGGTGGTACCACGGGAGAAGACCCTCGTCCTTTATTGGACGAGGGTCTTTGTTTTTTCGCTAAAATAAAGATTACTAAATTACTATTCATTAAACTTACTAAGGAAGTGATTTTATGCGTGAATTATTAGAATTACTAGAACATGATGGACGTCGTTCAATCAAAGAACTTGCTACTATGCTTGGTCGTTCTGAATATGAAATAGAAGAACAAATGAAAAAGCTAGAAAAAGAAAAAATTATTCTTGGCTACAACACTATGATTGACTGGGAAAAATACGGAGATGATAGCGTTTCTGCTATGATTGAAGTCAATGTTACTCCACAGCGTGAATTTGGTTTTGATGCTATCGCCGAAAGAATTTATCGTTTTGATGAAGTAAAAACTGTTTATCTAATGTCTGGTAGCTTTGATTTATTAGTTATCATTGAAGGTAAATCTTTAAAAAATGTAGCTGACTTTGTCGCTCGTCGTCTTTCTACAATCGAAGGCGTTACATCTACACGCAGTCATTTTATGCTTAAACCTTATAAAAAAGATGGTATTATCATTGATGATAAAGAAACTGACCATAGATTGGTGGTATCACCATGATTGATTGGAATAAAAATTTAGCAACTACTGTACAACATACAAAACAATCCGGTATTCGCCGTTTTTTTGATATTGCTTCCACTATGGAAGATGTCATCAGTCTTGGTATTGGTGAACCTGACTTTGTAACACCTTGGACTATCCGCGAAAGCTGTATCTATGGCTTAGAACGTGGATATACTGCATATACTAGCAATAAAGGTCTTTATGAATTACGTCATGCCATCACACATATGTATGAAAGAGATTTTCAAGTAAAATACAATCCTAATGATGAAGTACTCATCACTGTTGGCGTTAGTGAAGCTGTTGACCTTGCTATGCGCGCTATTTTAAATCCTAATGATGAAATTTTAATTCCAGAGCCATGCTATGTATCTTATGCAGCTTGTGCTACTTTAGTTGGTGCCAAAGCTATTGCTGTACCTACTAAATCAGAAAATGAATTTAAAGTAACTCCTGAAGATTTAGAAAAACATATTACACCAAAGACAAAAGCATTATTAATCGGCTATCCTAACAATCCAACAGGAACAATTTTAGAATATGATGAATTACTCGCTATTGCTAATTTTGCCCAAAAGCATAATTTAATTGTCATATCCGATGAAATTTATGGCGATTTAACTTATGGCGAACGTAAACACATTTGTTTTTCTGCTTTACCTGATATGAAAGAACGCAGTATTATTTTAAATGGTTTTTCTAAAGCATATGCTATGACAGGCTGGCGCCTTGGTTATGCCTTAGCACCAAAACCTGTAATTGATGCTATGAATAAAATTCATCAATACACTATGATTTGCGCACCAATAACAGCTCAAATAGCTGGACTTGAAGCAATTCGCAATGGTCAAAAGCATATGAAAAAAATGGTAGCTGAATATGACCGCCGTCGTCGTTTAATCTATGAAGGCTTTACTAGCATGGGATTAAAATGCTTTGAACCTAAAGGAGCATTTTATATTTTCCCTGATATTTCTAGTACTGGTCTTTCTTCTGAAGAATTCGCTGAACAATTGCTTCTCCGTCAACATGTAGCAGTAGTTCCTGGCACTGCTTTTGGTGAATGTGGTAAAGGATTTATCAGAGCTTCTTATGCTACTTCTGTAGATAATATAAGCGGTGCTCTTGCTCGCATAAAAAATTTCTTAGATAATTTATAAAGAAAAAAGCTGATGTAAATTAAATTACATCAGCTTTTTTCTTATTCTACAGCTTTACCAATAGCTTCATTAAATGTTGGGTGTGGGAATATTATTTTCTGTAGGTCTACTAGCGTTAATTCTTGTTGAATAGCTTGTGTAAATTGACTAATCATATCTGTAGCATGAGCACACATCATTTGTGCTCCCAAAATACAATCAGTTTCTTTATCCACTATTATTTTTATGAATCCTCTCTCTTGTAAAGATAATACAGTTTTACCATTAGCACCCATAGGATATTTTATGGTTTTTACATTAATTCCTTGAGCTTTTGCTTCATCAAGAGTCATACCTACAGAGGCGATTTCTGGATTAGTATAAATACAACTAGGTATTAAATTCATATTATAAATTGGCGCTCTGCCTAACATATGATAAACTGCATTTATTGCTTCTGCTGTAGCAACATGAGCTAATTGTATACCACCAATAACATCTCCACTAGCATAGATATTTTCTATATTTGTTTGGTAATTTTCATTTACTCTTATCTTACCTCTATCAGTTTCTATTGATAGATTATCAGCAAAAAGATTTTGAGTATATGCTCTTCTACCTACAGCCATCAATACTTTATCTGCTGATATGACATATTCTGCATCTTTTTGTAGATACTTACAATTATATTTCTTTGTTCCTTCGTTATAGCTTATTTCTTGGACTAATGCTTTTGTTTGAATTTCCACATTGCGTTTACTCAATAACATTTTTAAACTTTGTGCAAATTCTTTATCCATATTAGCTAAAATTCTATCTAATGCTTCTAAAATAATAACTCTTTTTCCTAAGGAAGCATATAAAAAAGCAAATTCAATACCAATAACGCCACCGCCAATAATAGCTATTTGCTCATATACATTTTCATCATTTAATAATTCATCGCTATTTATAGTCAATTCAGCACCTTTTATTGGGGGCATAGCTGGCACTGAACCTGTGGCGATTAAAATATTTTTAGCTTCAATATTTTCTACTTTTTCATCACTTTGAATTGCTATCTCATGTTCGCCAACAATCTTAGCACAGCCTTTGATTATCGTTACTTTATGCATTTTCATCAATTTAGCTATGCCTTCACGAAGTTTTTGTATCACATCTTGCTTATGCAATTGCATTTTTTTCATATCAAAGGATAATGCTTGATAATCTAATCCTATTATGTCCGCTTGATTAGTCATCTCACGATATAAATCAGCTGTATGCAATAATGTTTTTGTGGGTATACAACCATTATTCAAACAAGTTCCACCAAGCTCTGATTTTTCAATTAAAGCTGTTTTCAATCCTTGTTTAGCAGCAAAAACTGCTGCTTCATATCCTGCTGGACCTGCCCCAATTATTGCTAAATCAAAATTTTCCATAAATCACCACACCTTTATAATTTACAAATCATCTTGAATTAAAGTTATTAAATCTTTACTCATAATTTTATCTTCAGTTAAATTTTCTATCCGCTCAATTATATTTCTTTTTATATACAAACAATCTTTTAATGCTTCTTTCAATGATAAAATAAAATTTTGCTCCATAGCGTCAGAATATATCTCTATATCCTTGACTCTACCTTTATCTACATAAATATAAAATTCCACATTCCCCCATGAGAAACGTCTTTGCAAATGATTTGTAAATTGTATTTTCCGTCCAAAAATCCAATCCCAGTCGCTAAATTTTTGCATTAATTCATTTATCTTTAATTTATCAACAGAATTAATCACATAATCCACAACTGAACAATTATAAATTTTCTCTGCGGATATTTTTATCTGCTTACACATTGACTCTACCGTAATATCAGCATTATATTCTTTTAAATTTGTTACACGTGATTTTACAGAGTCCACGCCTTTTGATTGTAATTTAGCTTTATCTACATTTAAGAATTTCAGCATTTGTTCACTATCTACTGATAGCAATAAAGTCCCATGATGATAACAAAAATCTCCTTGTTTATAAAAAGCATTTCCAGAAAACTTCTTTTGCTCAATAGTTATATCATTGCGACCTGTTTTTTCTGCTTTAATTCCTAAAGCTTGTACAACCGTCAAAATTACGGATAATTGTCTATCTATATCATAATCTTCTTTTCTCACACAAAAAGTGAAATTCAAATTTCCCAAATCATGATAGACAGCACCACCACCAGATAAACGGCGAGCTATTTTTCCACCATCTTGGATAAATTTTTCTACATGACATTCTTGCCAGGCATTTTGATTTCTGCCAATCACAATAGTATGTTTATTTTGCCATAGATAAATTATCAATTCACCTTTATTTACAGTAGTAGTCAAATATTCTTCTTGAGCTAAATTATAATAGGGATTAAAGCCATCACCTCTTACAATTTTTATACTATTTATCATAATTAATCACTCTGCCTGATAACGTAATATTGGTTTTCTTGCAGCTAAAACTTCATCTAAACGGCGCACTACAGTATTAAGTGGCATTTCATGCATAATATCTGGATTTTCTATCGCAGTTTTATAAATTTCTTTATAAATTTTAATCGCTTCGTCCATCTGTACCTTGCCTTCTGTTTCTGTAGGTTCTACCATCAATGCTTCATGCACAATTAATGGGAAATACATTGTTGGTGGATGAATGCCATAATCTAACATAGCTTTTGCTACATCTAAAGCAGATACATTATAATCATGCTTCAATTGTTCTAAGCTCATTACAAATTCGTGCATACAAATGCCATCATAAGCCATATTAAAAGTATCTGAAAGTTCTTGTTTCATATAATTAGCATTGAGTACAGCATTTGCCGAAGCTTCACTGATGCCTTCTTTGCCTAAAGTCATAATATAAGCCAATGCTTTCAATACTACGAGGAAATGACCATAAAATTCTTTTACCATGCCATATGATTTTTCATAGCGTACTAAATCAAAATAATCATCTTTTTGCACTACTTGATATCCTGGTAAAAATTCTTGTAAAAATGCTTTACAACCAATAGGGCCACTTCCTGGGCCACCGCCACCATGTGGAGTTGCAAATGTTTTATGCAAATTAAGATGTACTACATCAAAGCCCATATCACCTGGACGAGCCCACCCCATTACAGCATTTAAATTAGCCCCATCATAATAGCATAATCCGCCAACATCATGTATCAATTTGGTAATTTCTAAGATATTTTTATCAAAAATACCAACTGTATTTGGATTAGTTAACATCAAACCTGCGATATTTTCGCCTTCTTTAGCCAATACAGCTTTTAAAGCTTCTATATCAACACATCCATCACTAGATGATGGAACAGAAATAACATCATAATTTACCATAGAAGCACTTGCTGGATTTGTGCCATGTGCAGAATCAGGAACAATTATTTTATGACGTTTTTCATCATTTTTGCTATAATGATACGCCTTAATTAATAATAATCCGGAAAATTCGCCATGCGCGCCAGCTGCTGGTTGGAAAGTCATTTTATCCATACCAGTTATTTCACATAAATAATCATTAGCCAAAGAAATCGCTTCTAATGCACCTTGTACAGTTTTTGTATCTTGCAATGGGTGAATATTAATAAAGCCTTTAAAATTTGCTACTTCTTCATCAATTTTAGGATTGTATTTCATAGTGCAAGAACCTAAAGGATAAAAACCATTATTTACACCATGCACATTTTCTGCTAATTGCGTATAGTGACGACTGATTTCATTTTCAGATAGCTCTGGTAAATTCAAACTCTCTTGACGTTTTGTAGGCAATTCCACTTTGGGAACATCACAAGGCGGTAAAATACTACATTGATGATTTTGTGTACTTTGTTCAAAAATTAAATTCATATCTACACCGCCTTTACTAATTCAATTAATTTATCAATTTCTTCTTTAGTATTCATTTCTGTAGCACACCATAATATTTCTCGTTCATTTAGTGGCAATCCACCTAAAATATTATTTTGAGCTAATTTATCCATAACATCTTGTGTATTTTTAGCAGAAACAGTAACAAATTCATGGAAATATGGTTGCTGATATTTTAAAGTTAAACCTGCTTTTGACAATTCTTCTGCTAAATAATGAGCTTTAGCTACTGACTGTTCTGCAACTTCAACTAAACCTTTAGCACCCATAGTTGCAAGATAAATTGAAGCTACTAATGCACACCACTGCTGATTAGAACAGATATTAGAGCTAGCTTTTTCTCTGCGAATATGTTGTTCTCTTGCCTGCAATGTAAGTACGAAAGCTCTTTTTCCATCAACATCAACAGTTTGACCAACTAATCTACCTGGCAATTTACGCATCATTTTATCAGTAGTCGCCATAAATCCTAAATATGGGCCGCCAAAACCAAGTGGTAAACCAAGTGGTTGAGCTTCTCCTACTACAATATCAGCACCTGCTTGTGCTGGAGTTTGCAATACTGCCAAAGCTATCGGATTAGCGCCTACAATATATTTTGCTTTTACCTTATGCACTACTTCACCAAGTGCTACAAGGTCTTCAATATTGCCAAGATAATTTGGCTGTTGCACATAAAAACAACTAGCTTCATTATCTATCATTGTTTTTAGTGCTTCGATATCAGTAACGCCATTTTTTTCTGGCACTAATTCAACTTTTATATCATGACCAAAACTATACGTTTTAATAACTTCTATCACTTGCGGATTAGTAGTTGCTGATACATAAACAGTATTAGCTTTTTTGCGTTCATAACACATAGCTGTTGCTTCTGCTGCTGCCGTTGCTCCATCATAAACAGAAGCATTTGCTATTTGCATACCAGTTAATTCGCAAATCATAGTCTGAAATTCAAATATAGCTTGTAATATTCCCTGACTTATTTCTGCCTGATATGGTGTATATGCTGTTACAAATTCTTCTTTACTTGCAATAGCTTTTACCACTGATGGAATGTAATGATTATATGCACCAGCTCCACGGAATATATGTTTATAAACTTTATTTTTATCAGCTAAATCTTCAAATTTTCTTTTAACTTCAAGTTCAGCTAAGCCTTTTGGTAAATTCAAGCCATCTTTTAATAATACTTCTTCGGGAATATCTTTATATAAATCCACGAAAGAATTAAGACCACATCTAGTTAATAATTCCTGCTGTTCTTTTTTACTATTGACTACATATGTTCCCATAAAATCACCTCAATAATTATTTAATCGAGAGTTTGTACATATTCTTCATATTCTTTGGCACTTAATAAATCTTCATGGTCAGTTAAATTGCTAACTTTAATAAACCATGCACCATAAGGATCACTATTAATAAGTGCTGGGTCATCAGCTAATTCTTCATTAACAGCTTCAATAGTAGCACTAACAGGAGAGAATACATCAGATACAGCTTTTACAGACTCTACATCAGCAAAAGTTTCACCTTTAACTACTTCATCGCCTTCTTCTGGTAAATTAACAAAAACTAAATCACCGAGTGCATCTTGAGCATAATCTGTAATACCGATTAAATAAGTTCCATCTTCTTGTTTTTGTACCCATTCATGAGATTTTACATATAATAATTCTTCTGGAAAGTTCATAATTTATTCCTCCTAAAAATTTATAAATTTATTTTCTCTTTATTTACTTCTTTTATAAAATGGTAATTTTACGATTTCCGCTTCAACCATACGACCACGTACATCAACTTGTACTTTTGTACCTACATCTTTATGTGCTACATCTACAATAGCTAAAGCCACTGCCTGTTTTAAATATGGACAATGTGTACCTGATGTAGTAATACCGATTTTTTCTCCATCAATATAAACATCTTGTGCTTCTCTAATAATTCCTTTTCCTGTAACTTTTAAGCCTACACGACGTCTAGTTGGTGCACCTTTTTGTTCTAATGCACTCTTACCGATAAAATCTGGTTTATCCATTTTTACAAAAATGCCTAAGCCTGCTTCTTTTGGAGAAATTTCATCATTCATTTCATGACCATAAAGTGGCATTGCAGCTTCTAAGCGCAAAGTATCTCTTGCACCTAAACCACAAGGAATTAAGCCATCTTCTTTGCCATTTTCTAATAATAAATTCCAAATAGCTGGAGCATATTTACTAGCTACATAGATTTCAAAACCATCTTCGCCTGTATATCCTGTGCGAGAAATAATGCAATCAATATCATCAATCTTAGCGTCAAAAATACAAGTGTAATATTTTTGTGGAATATTTTTTTCATCAGTAACTTGAGCTAAAATATGTTCACTTTTTGGACCTTGTAATGCTAACTGAGCATATTCTGCTGAAACATCACTAAATTTTACATCACCAAAAGCATGTGCTTTCATCCATGCAAAATCTTTATCTTTATTAGCAGCATTGACTACAATAAAATATTTATGTTCATGCTGTTTATATACGATTAAATCATCAACTACGCCACCTTGTTCGTTGCACATTGGGCTATAGCGAGCATGATTAATATCTAAATCTGTATAATCATTGGATAATAACATATTTATATTTGCTAGAGCATCTTCACCTTCACAAATTATTTCACCCATATGTGATACATCAAATAAGCCACAAGCTGTACGCACTGCTAAATGTTCTTTAATTACTCCTGTAGCATATTGGACAGGCAAACTGTACCCTGCAAATTCCACCATTTTACCATGACATTTAAGATGTTCTTCATATAATGGTGTTTTTAATAAATCCATATACATTCCCTCCTTGTAATTATTACCGACACTAAAATTTGATGTTTTTATATACTTAATTGTCCAACTGACAAACCGATATTTTAAGCTTCATATAATGGGAATTTCTTACAAATAGCTTGAACTTTTGCTTTCGCTGCTTCAATAACAGCGCTATCTTCGCGATTTTCGATAACATCAGCAATGATATCTGCTACTTCACGAATATCTTCTTCTTTTAATCCTCTAGTTGTAAGTGCTGGTGTTCCTAGGCGAATACCACTTGTTACAAATGGGCTCAATGGCTCAAATGGAATTGTATTTCTATTTGCTGTGATACCTATTTCATCTAATAAGAATTGTGCTTCTTTTCCTGTGATATTTTTAGAGCGTAAATCCACAAGCATTAAATGATTATCTGTACCACCTGATACAATTCTAAATCCTTTTTTCACAAGTTCATCTGCTAGGGCTTTTGCATTATCTA
>NZ_CFQVBI010000081.1:0-37423 GCF_986095205.1 Megamonas sp.
AAAACAATGATATCGAATCATTGTTTTTTAGCGAGCTTATATCCCCATAAATAAATTTAGGGGCTTTACGCTCGCATTTGGTAAGCGAAGCGATTTTTTTTGAAAAATTGCATATAAAAAAGGAGTACAATAATTTGTACTCCTTTTGTTTTTATCTTTGTCAAAATTATTTAGACATAGCTTCTAATAATACTTTGTTTTCTTCTTGAGTCAAAGGATATTTAGAAACACCATTTTCTATAGGTTTTACATATGTGCAAGAATCTTGACGTCCAAAAATAGAAGAGAATATCACACCATTATTTTGATTATCAAGTAAAGCTACAGCATAACTCAAATCGCCACCCATATCAGCAAAAGCACAGAAACGATGTACTGCTACTTTTTGAATGGATTTTGTAAATAAAGATTTCATTTCTGCATAATCTGCATCAATTTTATTATTTTTTACTACAAGTTCATTCATTTGAGCAATATTATCAGCTATAATATCCTCTAAACTTTCACCTGTTGCACCATTTACCAATGAATTATAACGTTTTTTCGCTTTGCTTAATTTTACAAGCATCACTATTGATAAAATTATTAATAAAACTAATAAGACTACGATTACAGTTAAAATAATTGCTAAATTATCTTGAAATATCTGATTTAGCATTGAAAAATCCATAAATATTCCCTCCTAAATTCTGTTAAAAAAGAATTGATTATTCAATAAAAACTATCCTTTTTAACGTGCAACATTATAGCATTCATGTTTTTATTTGTAAAATCAAAACAGCATTTACTAAATGTTAAAATCCTTGATAATTCTCGATTTTTTTATCTGAGGACTTTCTTGTTTTTCCATCAATAATTCAACTAATCTAGCTAAATCATCATCATTATAAAATTCAATTTCTATGCGAGATTTCTTTTTACCTTGCTTTATATTTACATTCGTTCCCAATATTTGTTTTAAGCGCTCTTGCACATCATTTAAATACATCTTAGCTTCTTTTACTTGTTCAATCTGCTCGATGACATTATCACCTGCTAAGATTTTTTTGACTAAAGCTTCAGCTTTTCTAGCAGATAATTCTCTTTCAATTATCAAATTAGCTAATTTTACTTGAAGCTTTTCATCTTCTATCGCTAAAAGCGGTTTTGCCTGCCCCATATTGAGTTTATTATCTTGTAATAAGCACTGTACTTCTTTTGCTAAATTCAATAAGCGTACAAAATTCGCTATATGCGAACGACTTTTTCCCACTTTTTGCGCTACTTCTTCTTGTTTTAAATTAAATTTATGTAATAACAACTGATATGCATTTGCTTCTTCAATAACATTTAAATTACTGCGTTGGAGATTTTCAATTAAAGCTATTTGTGCTACCTTATCATCATCATAATCTTTTAAGATAATTGGCACTTTATCTAATCCTGCCATTTTAGCTGCACGAAGACGTCTTTCTCCTGCAATCAATTCAAATTCATCATTATCATTTATACGCACAATTAGAGGCTCAATTATGCCATATTCTTTTATCGATTTTGCTAGTTGAGCTAATTGCTCCATATCAAACTCCTTTCTCGGTTGAAATGGGTTTGGTAAAATTTCATCAATATTTAAAAATTCCATGTATTTCTCCTTTAAAATATTATAATAATTATTTTAACTTATTACTTTTATAAATTCATTATAATTTAAAACTATAATCAATCATAAAAAATTAATTTAACTAATAACAGTATAATTATACTAAAATTTATGATAAAATTCTTTTCTAGATATAATTATAAACACAAAATATTAAGGGAGATTTTACCATGCCTAAATATAATGCTGCTTTAATGTCCATTGACCCTAGTGAAACTAGACGTTATGCTGGACTTAACAAAGCCCCTAATTTCAATAAAAAAACTATTTTAGAAGCATGTCGTGAAGTCTTATATATTTCCGAACCTAAAGGAATTTGGGAAGTATATGACTATGACGCTAAAAATGGCATTGTACTTGCAGATAAGCCCTTTAAATTAGAAGGGAAAAAAGTAACTAAACATCTTTGTCGAGCTACAAAAGTTGCCATCATCGCTGTTACAATCGGTGAAACTGTTGAAGAAGAAATCTCCCGTCGTTTCAAAGATGGAGAATATACGCTAGCTGTTTTGATGGACGCTGCTGCAACTACAGCTGTTGAACATGTTGCTGATGGTATCGAACAAGCCATTGACCAAAAATTCAATATGCAAGGATTAGTTCGTCGTTGGCGATTTAGCCCAGGATATGGAGATTGGCCTATACAGGCACAACCTGAAATGCTCCGTTTAGCTAAAGCTCATGAAATAGGTATTAGCCTAACTTCATCATTAATGCTTACACCGCGAAAATCCGTTACTGCAATCATTGGACTTATACCTAAAACACAAGATGTCGAACCTGAAAAACAATCTTGTAAATATTGTCCAAACCCTAATTGCAATTTCCGCATAAAACCATTTGACCCTGAATTATTAAATAAAAATTCATGATGATAAACAAATACATTTTATCATTTTTGCTCAATAAAAATTTCTAGGAGGTATCTTCTATGATACATATATTTGATGGTGCTACTGGCACTATGTTACAAAAATCTGTATTAAAACCAGGAATGTGCCCTGAATTATTAAATATCGAAGCTCCAGAAGCTATCCAAAATGTTCATCGTGCTTATGTAGAAGCAGGCTCTAATATTGTTGAAACAAATACATTTGGTGCTTCTCGCATTAAATTAAATGAATATAACTTAGGCGATAAAGTAGAAGCAATAAATATCGCTGCTGTAAAAAATGCCAAAATCGCCACTGCTGGCAAAGCAAAAGTAGCTGGTTCTATGGGCCCTACTGGTGCTTTTATTGAGCCTTTAGGCGAATTGACTTTCGATGAAGTTTATGAAAATTATTATGAACAAGCTAAAATTTTAGCTGACGCAGGTGTTGATTATATCCTCATCGAAACTTGTATTGAAATCCAAGAAATGCGTGCTGCTCTTCTCGCTGCTAAAGATGCTTGCAATTTACCCGTAATCTGTCAATTATCTTTCAGCGAAGATGGCAGAACTGTAACAGGCACAGACCCACAATCAGCTGCCATTATCTTAGAAGCTATGGGCGCAGATATCATCGGTGCCAACTGCTCTTTAGGCCCTGAACAATTAGTTCCTATCATAAAAGAACTAGCCGATAATTGTTCTTGTCCTATCAGCGTACAAGCAAATGCAGGTATGCCACATTTAGAAAATGGTCAGACCATCTTCCCACTCACTCCAGAAGATATGGCTAAATGGGCACCAAAACTTGTAGAAGCTGGTGCAACTTATATCGGTGGTTGCTGTGGAACAACTCCTGCTCATATCAAAGCGATCAAAGAAGCTTTAGCTGACGTTTCCGAACCTATCCGCAAAGCACCAAATCCTAATCTTGCCCTTGCTAGCCGTTCTAAAACTGTATTTATTGGCAAAGATTTACCTACAAGATTAATCGGCGAACGCATCAATCCTACTGGTCGTAAAAAATTAGCTGAAGAAATAAAAAATGGTTCATTTATCTCTGTAAAACGTGAAGCTATTGAACAGACTCAAGCTGGTGCTCAAATCCTTGATGTAAATATGGGTGTTGCTGGAATTGACCAAGCAAAAGCTATGCACAAAGCTATCACAGAAATTTCTCAACTTGTAAATACACCACTTGCCATTGATACAAGCGATGTTAAAGCATTAGAAGCAGGGTTAAAAGCATATCCTGGTAGAGCACTCATCAATTCTGTAAGTGCAGAACCTGATAGATTAAAATATTTTATACCATTAGCTAAAAGATATGGTGCTGCAATCTTATGCTTGCCATTATCTGATGAAGGTATTCCTAAAACAGCTAAAGAACGTCTTGCACTAGCTCAAAAAATAATCGCTGAATCTAAAGCTCAGGGCTTAAAAGATAACGACTTTTTACTTGACGCGCTTGTAATGACTATAGCTGCCGATAAAAATGCTTGTAATGAAGTATTAAACACTTTAAAACTTTACCGCGAACATATTGGTGCTCCTTCCACTATGGGACTTAGCAATATATCTTTTGGTCTTCCAAATCGACCACTTATCAATAGCACATTCTTCACTATGTGTTTAGCAATGGGATTAGATGCTCCAATCATGAACCCTTATGATGATTCTATGCAAAATGCCTTGAGTGCTTCTAATGCTCTTTTAGCTAAAGACCCTAATGGTCGTGATTATAGCCTTAATCATTCCGGACAAAATATCCCTGTAGCTAAAGCTAAAAATGCAGTATCTAGCGGTGATATCATTGAAGATATCAAATCTGCTATAATCAGTGGGGAAAAAGAATCCATCGCTCAAATGGTAGAACAAGCTTTAAATGAAGGACATAAACCAAATGAAATTACAGATAAAGCTTTAAGCGCAGCAATGAATGTCGTTGGTAAAGATTTCGGTTCGAAAAAAATCTTTTTACCACAAGTTATGTTATCTGCTGAAGCAATGCGTGAAGCTTTCATCAAAATCAAAGAACGTATTCCAGCTGATAGCGTAAGTAACAAAGGTACTATCGTCATTGCTACTGTAAAAGGCGATATCCATGATTTAGGTAAAAATATCGTATCTGCACTTTTAGAAAATAACGGTTTTAAAGTTATCGATTTAGGTAAAGATATTGATAAAGAAGAAATCATTAAGGCAGCTATAGATAATAAAGCCGATATGATCGGTTTATGCTCCTTGATGACAACTACTATTACACAGATAGATGAAGTCATCGCTGAATTAAATAAAAGCGAATACTCTACAAAAGTCATGATCGGTGGTGCTGTAGTAACTCAAGAATATGCTGATAATGTCGGTGCTGATGCTTATGCTCCTGATGGCGTTGAAGCTGTAGAAATTGCTAAAAAACTTATTAATAAATAAAATTGAGGATAAATTTATGCAATATAAATATCATAATATTATTTTTGATTTAGACGGAACATTGATTAATTCTGGGCCTGGTATTATTCATGCTGTACAATATGCTTTAAAAAAATATGGCATAAATGAAACAAATATGACGGTTTTAAAAAGTTTTGTAGGTCCGCCATTAAATCAGCAATTTATCAATTGCTATAATTTTAGTCATGAACAAAGTCTTGAAGCTGTAAAATATTTTCGAGAATATTATACAGATAAAGGTATTTTAGAAAATGAAGTATATGAGCAAATACCTGCATTATTAAAGACTTTAGCTGAAAATGGTTTAAAATTGTTGATTGCTTCTTCTAAACCTGAAAAGTTTGTAAAAAATATTTTAAGTCAACATGATTTACTAAAATATTTTGCTTTTGCTGGCGGTAGTTTGTTTGATGGCAGTCGTATAAATAAAGATGATGTATTAGCTTATGTTTTAAAACAAATGCAAATTATAGATTTAAATGATTGCATAATGGTAGGCGACCGTAAATACGATGTCATTGGCGCAAAGAAATTTAATTTAAAATGTGTTGGTGTAACGTATGGATATGGCAGTCTTGAAGAATTAAAAGATATTAATGCCGATTTTATTATTAATAAACCTTTAGAATTATTGAGTATTATCAAATAAAAATTGCAGAGCGTAAGCTCTGCAATTTTTTTATTTTTCTTGCACAAAAACAAAATTTTCTTTTATAAATTCCACAAATTTACGTGAAGCCAATGACATTGTATCCCAATTTTGCCATGCTAAAGCTACATTGCGTTCAGGATGTTCTTTTATTGGTCGAATAGCTAAGCCATCTTCAAATCCATTTAAAACTAAACTATACATTGCAGATATCCCTAAGCCTTGTTTTACCATAGCTAAAATCGAATAATCATCATAAACTTTATATTCAATCTGTGGCTCTAATTTATAATCAGCAAAAGCATGCATAATCACACTATGGCGACCTTCATCTAATAAAATAAAAGATTCTTTGGCTAATTGGTCTAAAGATATAATCGGCAAATTAGCTAATTTATGATGTTTAGGCAATACTGCCATCATTTCATCTCTATATAAAAATTCCATATTGATGCCTGATACTACATCACTATTTACAAAACCAAAATCAATTTCTCCATGCAAAATCCATTTTTTTATGCTTGTATATTCACCTTGTTTTAAAACAAAATTGACTGTAGGATATAATGATTTAAAACTCTTCATCAATTGCGGTAAAATATTTCTGCTTACACTAGTAAAAGTGCCAATACGTATAACGCTATGCTCTAAGCCCTTCATTTCCTGTTGCTTTTGTTTCAATGAAAGTTCAGCATGAAAAATTGCCTGTATATACGGATAAAAAGATTTACCATCATCTGTTAATGTTATGCCTTCTTTTTTCCTATCTATCAAGATGGTTCCTAATTCTTGTTCTAACGCCTTTATACTTTGACTAATCGCACTTTGCGAATAGCCCACTTCTTTTGCTACCTTTGTAAAATTTCCATTTTCTATGACTTTACAAAAAATCCCATAACGCGAAACCATATGCATTCGCTCTCCCATTAGTTTTACTTATGTAGTTATTATAAATATTCGTTTTCCTAATGTAAATATAACTGCTATAATATTTATACAAAATACATATTTAAAAATAAAATACAAAATGGAGGAAATCGCTATGAATGAATTAGATATTGCTGACGATGTTTATCCAGTAGACAATATCTCTGTAAAAAAACAAGCTTTTAAAGATGGTATACGTGATGGTTTTCCTATTGCTCTTGGTTATTTAGCAGTTTCCTTCTCTTTGGGAATCACTGCTAAAAATGCAGGACTGACAGCATTTCAAGGCTTTTTAACAAGCTTTCTTGTAAATGCTTCCGCTGGTGAATATGCTGGCTTTACTTCTATTGCTACAATGGCAACATATATAGAAGTATTTCTCGTTATCCTAATCGCTAATTCTCGTTACTTGATTATGAGTTGCGCTTTAAGTCAAAAATTATCGCCAGATATTCCATGGTATCAACGCATTTTAATCGGCTTTGATATCACAGATGAATTATTTGCTATTTCTATCGCTAGACCTAATTATCTAAATCCTTTTTATTACTTTGGTGCTATGTTCATCACTATGCCATGTTGGGCTGGTGGTACAGCTCTTGGAATTGTTGTAGGTAATTTATTGCCAATTCAATTGATAAGTGCTTTTAGTGTAGCATTATACGGTATGTTTTTAGCCGTTATCATTCCACCTGCACGAAAAAATAAAGTAATCGGTGTATTTGTTATCATCAGCTTTATTGCTAGCTACTTATCCACTTACCTTCCTTATATATCTGAATTATCAAGTGCTACACGTATCATTATTTTAACTATAGTATTATCTTTGATTGCTAGTATCTTATATCCAGTAAAAACAAAGGATGGTGAAGAAAATGTCTGAGGTATATATATACATTTTAGTCATGGCTTTAACTAGTTTTGCTATTCGTGTTTTGCCACTGACTTTAATTCAAACAGAAATAAAAAATCCACTGATAAAATCTTTTCTTTACTATGTTCCTTATATCACATTAGCAGTTATGACTTTTCCTGCAATTATACAGGTAACACAAACACCACTTTCTGGAGCTATTGCTCTTGTCATTGGTATTGTACTTTCTTGGTTTGGTGCTAATTTATTCCAAGTAGCCTCATCTTGTTGTTTATCTGTATTCGTTGTAGAACTTTTACTTTTATAAATAAAAATTCCTAGATAATATATTATCTAGGAATTTTTTTATTATAGAGAAATTACTTCTGCTAAATGTCTTAAATCTTCTGGGTATTCTTTTTTATTAGTGATTGCATCACGTAAATCAATGCAAACAATATTTCCACGTTGCATACCGAAAACAATATTATGAAGTCCAGAAACAGCTGCAAGTGTTGCTTGTTCACCTAATACACTTGCAAATACACGGTCATTAGCTGTTGGTGAACCACCACGTTGAACTAAACCTAAAACAGTCAAACGTGTGGAAATTCCTGTTCTAGCTTCTAATTCTTTTACTAACTCTTGCATATTGCCAGTACCTTCAGAAGCTAAAATTACTAAATAAGATTTACCACCATCATGTAATTTTTGTACTTTATTGATGATTTTTTCCTTATCAAATTCTTCTTCTGGTACTATAACCATATTTCCGCCACCAGCAACGGCTGAATATGTAGCAAGCCAACCGCATTTATTGCCCATTACTTCAATAATAAATGTACGACGATGTGCTTTTGCAGTATCACGAATTTCGTTGATTGCCTGTAAAATAGTATTTACAGCAGTATCTGTACCAATAGCATAATCTGTTCCCCAAATATCATTTTCAATAGTAGCTGGAATACCAATTACAGAAAATCCTGTTTCACGTTCAAATTCTTCTGCTCCGCGTAAACTACCATCACCACCAATGACAATCAAAGCATCAATATTATGTTTTTTTAGATTTTCATAAGCTAATTGACGACCTTCTTTTGTACGGAAACGCTTACAAAAACTTGTACCTAAGAAAGTACCGCCACGCTGAATAATATCGGCTACAGATATAGAAGTTAATTCTTCCATATTATCATCAACTAAGCCTCTATATCCATCATAAACGCCCCATATACGCACGTTATTATTAATCGCAGTTCTCACTACAGCTCTAATAGCCGCATTCATTCCTGGTGCATCTGTACCACTTGTCAATACAGCAATATTTTCTACTGACATAAAAAAACCTCCTCAAAATTTAAAAGCATTTATATATTTTATTCGCTAAATAATAACTAATATCCTTGTAAAAATCCCTAAAAAAACAAAATCTCCAAATATTATTGCTTAGCTTGACAACTCATACTTTAAAATGATAAATTTTAGTTAACAATCTGTGTAACTGACGGAAGTGGAATTAACCACATGAAGCACAGATTTATATAGCCGACCGTCTGGGCAACAAAATCTAATAGTATTATATTTATTTTACAGGAGGAATATCGTAAATGAATTCTATGGAATTAAAATACGGATGTAACCCTAATCAAAAACCTGCTCGCGTTTTTATGAAAGATGGACAAGATTTACCATTCACAGTTTTAAATGGACGTCCAGGTTATATTAATCTTTTAGATGCCTTTAACAGTTGGCAATTAGTTCGTGAATTAAGAGAAGCTACAGGTCTTCCAGCTGCTGCATCTTTTAAACATGTAAGCCCTGCTGGTGCAGCTGTTGCTGTTCCTTTATCTGAAACATTGAAAAAAATGTATTTCGTTGAAGGTATTGAACTCACACCTATGGCTACAGCATATATTCGCGCTCGTGGTGCTGACCGCATGTCTTCTTATGGAGATTTTGCTGCACTTTCCGATGAATGTGATGCTGCTACAGCTCGTTTCTTAGCTCGTGAAGTATCCGATGGTGTTATTGCTCCATCTTACAGTGCTGAAGCTTTAGAAATCTTAAAAACAAAACGTAAAGGTAACTATCTTGTAATTCAGATGAACCCTGATTACAAAGCACCTGAACTTGAAACAAAAGAAGTTTTTGGCGTTACTTTTGAACAAAAACGCAATGATATTAAAATCACTGAAGAATTATTCAATAACATTCCTACAAAAAATAAAAATATCACAGATGAAGCAAAACGTGATTTACTTATCGCTTTAATCACATTAAAATACACTCAATCCAATTCCGTATGCTATGCTAAAGATGGACAAGCTATCGGTATCGGTGCTGGTCAGCAATCTCGTGTACATTGTACTCGTCTTGCTGGTAATAAAGCAGATATCTGGCATTTACGTCAAGCACCTCAAGTATTAAACTTACCATTCAAACCAGATGTTCGCCGTCCAGACCGCGATAATGCAATTGATGTATATATCTCTGATGAATATATGGATTTACTCGGTGGCGACGATTGGAAACGCGTATTCACTGAAAAACCACCAGTATTCACTAAAGAAGAAAAAGATGCTTGGCTCGCTCAAGTAAAAGGCGTAGCTCTTGGCTCTGATGCATTCTTCCCATTTGGCGATAATATTGAACGTGCTCATAAATCTGGTGTAGAATTTGTCGCTCAAAGCGGTGGTTCTATCCGTGATGATAATGTTATTGAAACTTGTGATAAATACAATATGGCAATGGCATTCGTTGGAATTCGTTTATTCCATCATTAATTTCTATAAATAGAATTATAATGAATATTAATCTTTTTTATTCAATATGTATTTTAATTTTAATAAGTATTTTTTGTATATTTTTTCTTAAATTATATAAAAAAACAAACTCATTAAAAATATATTTGATTTTACTTACACTTATTAGTCTAAATTTATATTATTCTAGTCATTCACCAATTACACCTTATCCAGATACATTACCAATAAAAGAAACTATTCACATGACTGATAAAGAAATTGTTTATACTATTGTTAAACAAGAACTATCTTATCATAAAAATAAAAGTCTTTTTGCTAATGGTAAAATCTTTGATTATAAAGATATCTCTGTATATAGTGTACCTAATGAACCAACTATATATTCCGTAGTATTTTCTATTCAGTCAGGTGATGACGATTTTTGGTTGCCTGGTAATGGGACTAAACAAGAAAATAATTGGATTATTAATAAATCAAATTATATGCAACTTATTAAAGAAAAAGATTATTATCGTCTTATTTCTATAGGGACAGGATTATAAAAATGGCACTAACATAGTTAGTGCCATTTTTTTATTTATAATACTTATCTTTATATAAATCTACATTCATTTTATACATATCTGCACGATAAGATGCCAATGAATATTCAAATGGAATATCATTTTGATTATATGCAACCGTTGTTATATATAATAATGGAGCATTTTCCATAATACCCAATAAATCAGATAAATAAGGGTCAGCAACTGTTGCATGAATTTGACGATTAATATGAGCAATCTCTATATTATATTTTGTTTTCAGAGTATCGTATAAAGAATTTTGCTCTAAATCTTCATCAATTAAACCCTTACATAATTTCACAGGTATAAAAGTTTTAACATAAACTATAGGTTTATCATCGGCATAGCGCAAACGTTCAAGACAAATAACTTTATCTTTTTCTGTTAGCTTCAATTTTTCCATAACTTCAGCAAAAACATCTATTTCTGATATAGATAAAAGCTTCGTTTTAGGTTTTAATCCATAATATTGCATCTCTTGATTATATGTTTGGATTTTTTGAATAAAATCTCCAGCAATTTTAGGGCGAGTAACAAATGTCCCTTTTGATTTAATTCTATTTAAATAACCTTCATGTACTAATTCTAAAAATGCTTGTCTAACTGTCGGTCTTGAAACATTTAAATATGCGCATAATTCTTCTTCTGGTGGAACTAATTCACCATCTTTTAAGCTATTATCTTCAATATGCTTTATCATAAAAGTTTTTATTTGATAATATAGCGGAATAGGAACTGTTCTATCTATTTTTAATTGTTCATATATCGAATTCATTTATAATCTCCTTTCAAAAAAATTATAAAATATTAACTATCTTTTATCAATAAGTTATTATATATTGACTTAATTTTGTTATTTTGTTATTATGTAATTACATAATAACAAATAAAAGAGAGATAACTATGAATAAATTTAGTAAATACTTTGATCACACATGTTTAAAACCTTATGCTACTAGAGAAGATATGGCTAAACTTTGCGAAGAAGCTAAAAAATATGATTTTATGATGGTAGCTATCAATTCTACACAGACAAAATTATGCAAAAAGCTTTTAAAAGGAACTGATATTCATGTAGGTGCTGCTATCAGTTTTCCTTTAGGGCAAACTACAATTGAAACTAAAGTCTTTGAAACTAAAGATGCTATTGCAAACGGTGCAGATGAAATTGATTATGTAATTAATATCACAGAATTAAAAGAAAAAAATTATGACTATATCAAAGAAGAAATGACTCAAATAGTAGATGTTTGCAGAAAACATAATGTAATTTCTAAAGTTATTTTTGAAAACTGCTATCTTACTGATGAAGAAAAAATTAAATTATGCGAAATAGCACTTGAAGTAAAACCAGACTTCATCAAAACTTCTACAGGCTTTGGTACAGGTGGCGCTACAGTTGAAGATGTAAAACTCATGAAAAGCATTGTCAAAGACACAGTAAAAGTAAAAGCCGCTGGTGGAATTCGCGATTTAGATACTTGCTTAAAAATGATTGAAGCTGGCGCTGAAAGAATTGGCACATCTTCTGCTATAAAAATCACAGAAGCATACAATAATAAATAATTAGGAGCATACCTATGGGCAAATACTTACTAGCTCACGACTTAGGAACATCTGGAAATAAAGCCACTTTATTTTCCACAGAAGGGCAACTCATCGCTAGTTGCACATATAATTATGATGTTTATTACTCTAATAATAATTGGGCAGAACAAAATCCTAACGATTGGTGGCAAGCTGTCATAGCTACCACTAAAACATTAATAAAAAATATTAATCCTAAAGATATTTTAGCTGTATCCTTTAGTGGTCAAATGATGGGTTGTGTCTGTGTAGATAAAAAACAAGAACCGCTAAGAAATGCTATCATTTGGGCAGATATGCGTGCTACAAAACAAACTCAACAAATAGCTAAACAAATATCACCTCAAAGATTTTATGAAATAACAGGTCATCGTCTCTCTCCTAGCTATGGTGGTCAAAAACTTATGTGGATAAAAGATAATGAACCGCATATTTATGCTAAAACGTATAAAATGCTAAATGCAAAAGATTTCATCATTTTAAAATTAACAAATCAATTTGTTACTGAATACAGTGATGCCTCCTCTACTTGTTTAATGGATTTAAATAAATTATGTTGGTCTGATGAATTATTAAATATCATGGGCATTGATAAACAAAAAATGCCTAAACTCTTAAAATCCACTGATATCGCCGGATATATAACTAATACTGCTAGTGAATTAACTGGACTTTGCCCTAATACACCTGTTGTTTGTGGTGGAGGCGATGGGGTATGTGCTGCCGTTGGTACTGGTTGTATCAAAGAAGGAATTGCTCATAGTAGTATTGGTACTTCTTCTTGGATATCTATAACTACAAAAAAACCTATTTTCTCCAAAAATAAAAGCACTTTTAATTGGGCTCATATAGTTCCTGGATATATCCTACCTACTGGTACTATGCAAAGCGGTGGGGGCGCTTACTCTTGGTATATAAATAAATTTTGCCAATATGAACAAAATCTAGCTCAAAAAGAACATAAATCCATATACGAAATATTAGAACAAGAACTTACTAATACTTCTGTTGGTAGCAATGGACTATTATTTTTGCCTTACCTTATCGGTGAACGAAGTCCTTGGTGGAATACAAATGCTAAAGCTAATTTCATTGGTCTAAAAATGGAACATCAGCGAAAAGATTTATTGCGAGCAATTCAAGAAGGCGTTGCTATGAATTTAAATATTATCTTAAATATATTTAAAGCTGAAAATATCCATATATCTGAATTAGTAGCTGTTGGGGGTGGAGCTAAAAGTAAATCATGGCAAAAAATATTTGCTGATGTTTATAATACTAAAATCATTCTGCCAAAATTATTAGATGAAGCTGCTTCTATGGGTGCTGCTATCACTGCTGGTGTTGGCATTGGTATTTTTAAAGATTTTGAAGTAGCTAGCAAATTTATTTCTTTAGATAAAATAATTGAACCTACCCCTACAAATGTAAAAAAATATCAAAAATTACAGCCAATTTTTGAAAAAGCTTATTTGCAATTGCAATCATTATTTGAACAATTAAATGATTTCAGTGAAAAGAGGGTTTTAGATGAATAATATTCTTTTAAATAATGGTGTAAAAATTCCTCAAATTGGTTTTGGTACATGGAAAGCACCAACAAGTGAAGTTACTATAAATGCTGTAAAAACAGCTATCGAAAATGGTTATACACATATCGATTGTGCTAGCGTTTATGGCAATGAAAAAGAAGTTGGTCAAGGCATTATTGCTAGTAATATTTCTCGCGATAAATTATTTATCACAGGTAAATTATGGAATGACGTTCGCGGTTATGATGAAACTATTACAGCCTTTAATCAAACATTAAATGATTTAGCTATTGATTATTTAGATTTATATTTAATTCATTGGCCAAGACCACAAAAATACCATGATGATTATATTGAAAAAAACCGCCAATCATGGAAAGCTATGGAAGATTTATATAAACAAGGAAAAGTTCGTGCTATTGGTGTGAGCAATTTTAAAGAACATCATATTGATGAATTACTTGAAACTTGTGAAATCAAACCTATGGTTAATCAAATTGAATTTCATCCTAGTTGTGTACAAAAAGATATTAGAGATTATTGTAAACAACACAATATCGTAGTTGTCGGTTATAGTCCTTTGGCAAATGGTAAAGTATTTCAATGTGAGGAATTAAAAATCTTTGCTCAAAAATATAATGCTTCAATAGCGCAATTATGTGTTCAATATGCTTTACAACACAATGTTATACCTCTTGTGAAAAGCGTTACTAAAGAGCGTATTATTGAAAATCTAAAAATAAATTTTACAATTAGTAATGAAGATATGTGTGCTATTGATAATATAACTACTTGTGGTGGCTCTTACAAAGATAGTGATAATATTAATTTTTAACTATATTAAATAAAAAAACTGCACTTAAAGTGCAGTTTTTTTTGATTTTAAAATTTCTTCAATCTCTATAAATTCATTATCTAAAAAATACACATATTTTCTTTAATTTAACTCACAAATTGACAATATTGTTAACAATAAGTATAATTATTAGCTATGTGTGTATTTATATAAGATATATGTACATAATAAATTCATCGAAAGGACTATTTTTATCTGTATGAACACTTCTTCTCAACACCAAAAATCAATGATTAATACTATAATTGATGGTATCGCTGGTATATTTTTACCCATTGTCAGTTTACTAAGTGCCGCTGGTATCTTAAAAGGTATTATTGCTGTATTAATCGCCACAGATGTACTAATTAAAGAAAGTGATAATTACCTTGTTTTAAATGCTATGGCTGACAGTTTATTTTACTTTTTACCCATGTTATTAGCCTATACATCAGCTAAAAAATTTGGTGCTAATCCCTTTACTGCTGTCGTTATTGCAGGTATTTTCCTTTATCCTTCACTAAATCATATCTTAGAATCTGGTCAAACTGTAGAGTTCTTCCATATTCCTTTAAAAGGTGTTACATACCATTCTAGTGTTATCCCTATTATTTTAGCTTCAGCATTATTAACTTTTGTTGAAAAATTCTTAAATAAAATTTTCCCTGATATGGTAAAAGGGTTTTTGACACCTCTTTTGTGTATTATCTTTGTAGGATTTGTAACATTATTCTTATTTGGCCCTATTGGTATGGTTATAGGTGATTTTCTCGCTAATATCTATGAATATATCTATAATTTTTCCCCAATTATTTCAGGAGCGTTATTAGGTACAGTCATTCAACCAATGGTAATCTTTGGTTTCCACTGGAGTTTTATTTTAATCGGTATGAACAATATTGCTGTATTGGGTTCAGATACAGTCTTAGCCTTAATGGGACCTGCTGTATTTGCTCAAGCTGGTGCAGGACTTGCTGTATTCTTAAAAAGTAAAGATACGAAATTTAAATCCATTTGCGCATCTTCTATTTTATCAGCATTATTTGGTATCACTGAACCAATTATGTTTGGTGTAAATTTACCTCGCAAAAAGCCTATGATAGCCGTATGCATTGGTGGTGGTATTGGTGGTGCTATCGCTGGTTATTCAGGCGCTAAAGCTATCGCTTTTGCCTTTCCTAGTCTAGCTTCTCTTCCTGTATTTTATGGCGATGGCTTTCTATTGTATATTTTAAGTGATGTAATTGCTGCTATTATTGCTTTTATCATCGCTTATTGTTTAAAATTTAAAGTTGATTTAGCAAAATAAAAAGATAGTACAAATGTACTATCTTTTTTTATTTTCCAGTTTATCTATATTTTAAACAATTGGATTTCGCTCTGGCGTACCTGCTTTACGCGGATATACTTTAGGGGTTGCTTTTTCTTTTTTGATATAGACAACAGCCCTTTTATCTTCCAATTCAGGGAGTTTTACAGGCATAGATTTAACTAATTTCCCACCTAATACAGAAAATGCTTTTTGTGCTTCTTGTATTTCTTCTTCATATTGACGACCTTTTAAAGCGATAAAAGTACCACCTTGTTTTACAAAAGGCAAACAATATTCACAAATAATAGGTAATCTAGCTACTGCTCTTGCTGTTGCTAAGTCAAATTTTTCACGATATTTTTTATTTCTTGCTGCTTCTTCACTGCGTGCATGGATTACTTCTACATCTTTTAAACCCAATTCATCAACTACAAGTTGTAAAAATTTCACACGCTTATTTAAAGAATCAAGCAATGTCAATTTTAATTCTGGGTAAAATATCTTTAACGGAAGTCCTGGAAAGCCTGCTCCTGTCCCAACATCAATAAGGCTCACTTGTCCTGTAAATAATTCTTTTTGATAGCAACTAAGTGAATCTACGATATGTTTTATAGCTACTTCTCTAGGCTCTGTAATCGCTGTCAAATTGATTTTTTCATTCCATTCAATAAGTAACTCATAATATCTATTAAAAGCGCTTATTTGGTCGCTAGTAAGCTCTAAACCATATTCTTTAGCTACTTTACTTAAGTCATTTACAAAGCTCATGCATTTTCCTCCTGTCGACGATATTGCTCTAGATAAACAAGTAATACAGAAATATCTGCTGGAGATACGCCAGAAATACGACTTGCTTGACCTATGGAAATTGGTCTTATCGCATTTAATTTTTCTCTAGCTTCATCGCGAAGGCTAGATACTTCATCATAATTTATATCTTCTGGCAGTAATTTTTCTTCAAGTTTTTCCATGCGTTCAACTTGTTCTAATTGTTTTTTGATATAACCTTCATATACCAAAGTAATTTCTACTTGTTTTTTCACATCTTCACTGATTTCAGGAAGCTCTACGATATGTTTTAAATCATCATAGCTGATTTCTTTGCGTTTTAATAAATCCGCTGCTGTAACAGTATTGTGAATAGAGCCTAATTCAAATTCCTGCATCTTTGCTAGCGTTTCTTTATTTGGGTGAATGCGAATTTCACTCAATAATTTAATGGTATTTTTAATGCTATCGCGACGTTTTACAAAGCGAGCATAACGTTCATCAGAAACTAAGCCAACTTGACGACCTTTTTCTGTCAAACGTAAATCAGCATTGTCTTGACGTAAAAGCAAACGATATTCTGCACGAGAAGTCATTACACGATACGGTTCATTAGTACCTTTAGTTACTAAATCATCAATTAAAACGCCAATATATCCATCAGAACGTTTTAAAATCAAAGGTTCTTTCCCTTGAATTTTCAATGCGGCATTGATACCAGCAATAAGACCTTGTGAAGCTGCTTCTTCATATCCAGATGTACCATTTGTTTGCCCAGCTGAGAAGAAACCGCTTATTTTCTTAAATTCCAAAGAAGGTTTTAATTGTAATGGATTAATGCAATCATATTCGATAGCATAACCAGGACGCATAATTCTCACATTTTCCAAGCCTGGAATAGTGCGTAAAAATTCCATCTGTACATCAATAGGCATACTTGTAGACATACCTTGTACATACATTTCTTCAGTATCTAAACCTTCTGGTTCAATAAATAATTGATGACGTTCTTTATCTGGGAAACGCACAATTTTTGTTTCAATAGATGGGCAATATCTAGGGCCTACACCAGTGATAATACCATTTGCCATCGGTGCACGTTCGATATTATCTCTGATGATTTTATGAGTCTGTTCATTTGTATAAGTAAGCCAACAAGGAACTTGTTCACGAGTTTTTACATCACTCATAAAAGAAAAATTATGAACTTCATCATCACCAGGTTGAATTATCATTTTAGAAAAATCTAAAGAACGACGGTCTACACGAGCTGGTGTACCTGTTTTAAAACGCATGAGTTCAACACCAGCTTTTAATAAGCATGAAGATAATTTTATAGCTGCTCTTTGACCATTAGGACCGCCATCATATGTATTTTCACCAATGATAATGCGTCCTTTTAAATATGTTCCAGAAGCAAGCACTACAGCCTTACAAGTATAAACTTCACCAGTTTCTACTACCACACCTGTTACTTTATTATCTTCAAACAAGATTTCATCTATCAATAATTGTTTTACATCGAGATTTTCTTGCAATTCACAAGTATGCTTCATTGTATTTTGATATAGTTTTTTATCTGCTTGTGCTCTCAAAGCCTGTACAGCAGGGCCTTTACCAGTATTAAGCATACGGTACTGAATACAAGTTTTATCAGCATTTACGCCCATTTCTCCGCCTAAAGCATCAATTTCACGGACTAAATGACCCTTAGCTGGGCCACCTACAGATGGATTACATGGCATCATTGCTATATTATCCATATTCAAAGTTGTAAGTAAAGTATTACAACCCATACGAGCACTGGCAAGAGCTGCTTCTACGCCAGCATGACCTGCACCAATAATAATTACATCATAATTGCCTGCAATAAACAAAAAAATTCCTCCTATTTCAAACTATATCGTTTTATTTACCTATGCAAAATTGACTAAATATCTGGTCAATAATATCTTCATCTACTGTATCGCCTGTTATTTCTCCCAATTTTTCCCAAGCAGAGCGAATGTCTATGACAATAAAATCTTCTGCCATATCCATTTCAATAGTATTTAAACAATCCTCTAAATATTTTTGTGCTTCTTTTAACGCATTAGCCTGACGCACATTATTTACAAAAACGCCTTCAGCCTGTTTTACTGTACCACTATATACGCGATTTACAATCTCTTGCTCTAATTCTTTTATGCCATCATTGTTGAATGTAGATATCTGCATATATTTAAAATTGCCCTGCAAACGTTTTTGTAAATCTTCTATATCTAAAACACAAAATAAATCATTTTTAGTAAGTAAAACTATACCTTCTTTACCTTGTAATAAATTAATGATTTCCTCATCTTCTTTTGTTAAATCAGAAGATGTATCAAATAAAGCTAAAATCAAATCTGCCTTTTGTACATAAGACATAGATTTTTCTACACCAATTTGTTCTACTTTATCTTCTGTTTCACGAATACCAGCTGTATCTATAATCTTTAAAGGAACTCCACCGATATTTGCATATTCTTCTAAACTATCTCTTGTAGTCCCTGGAATATCTGTTACAATCGCTCTATCTTCACGCAAAAGCGTATTTAAAAGGCTGGATTTACCTACATTTGGCTTACCAATGATAGCTGTTACTAAACCATCACGCAAAATTCTACCAGTATTAAACGTAGATAACATCTCTTCTATGCGATTTTTTATACTTCTAACCTTTGCACTAGCTTCATCTTTTGCCACATCTTCGATATCATCTTCTGGAAAATCTATGGAAGCTTCTAAATGAGCTATGACTTCTAAAATATCATGACGCATAGCTTTGATTTCATCAGAAAATTTTCCTTGAAGATGACCTGCTGCCATACGAAGTGAAGCATCTGTTCTCGCTTTTATGATGTCCATTACAGATTGAGCTTGTGATAAATCCAATCTACCATTTAAAAAAGCACGTTTTGTAAATTCACCTGGCTCTGCCATTCTAGCACCATTTTGCAATGCCAATTCTAAAATACGGCGAACAACTAATGCACCACCATGACTTTGAATTTCCACCACATTTTCTTTTGTATAAGAATTAGGTGCCCACATTGCTATACATAAAGCTTCGTCAATGACATTGCCTTTTTCATCTACAATCTTACCATATACAACTTTATGACTTTCAAAATTTTCTACAGTCAAATCCTTTTTAGCACATTTAAATAACTTACTAGCAACAATTCCAGAATTTTCACCACTGATACGAATAATACCTATGCCACCTTCTCCAGGTGGTGTAGAAATTGCTACAATAGTATCATTTTCCCCAAAGTTTTTCATCAAAAATCCTCCAATTAGACACAAAAGGACTGCCCCAAATAATATAAACAATTGGAAACAGCCCTTTCACAGCTTTATTTTCACTATTAAATTACTAAATCTTCGTTTTTATTATGTTTAATATCCACAACTATTTTACGATGAGGTTCAACACCATCACTGTAAGTTATGATATCAGCATAATCCTGAAGTGCCATATGAATAATTTTACGTTCATGGCGATTCATTGGCTCTAAAACTACTTTTGTGCGATATTTTCTAGCTTTATTAGCTAATCTTTCTGCTAATTGGCAAAGTGTTTCTTCACGGCGTTTACGATAGTTTTCCACATCTAAAACAATGCGAACTCTCGCACCTGTAACATTTTTATTAGCAGCCATATTTGTTAGATACTGCAATGAATCAAGTGTTTGACCATGTTTACCAATCAATACACCTAAATCATCGCCAATGAGATTGAATTTATAATTTATATCTTCTTCAATACATTCAATCTGTATATCTTTGTGCATGGATTTGAAAATCTTCTTTAAAAATTCTTGACCTTTTTCCAATGGTGTTAATTCCTTTTCAGTTGCTCTTATTTTAGCAACTCTAGCACCAATTAAACCGAAAAAGCCCTTTGAAGGTTCTTCTAATACTTCAAAAATAACACGTTCTTGAGGCAAATCCAATTGACTTAAAGCCAATTTTTTTGCTTCTTCAATGTCTTTACCAGTTACTTCGATAACTCTTGCCATATATTATGACCCCTTTTTTGCAGAAGTATCTTCATGTCTATACATCCACCACTGCTGCAATATCTGCATAATATTATTGACAATCCAATAAATAACTAAACCAGCTGCAAAATTACAACTAATCCAACCAATAAATAAAGGCATTACTACAGACATAATCTTCATCTGCATTTGCATCTGTGGAGAACTAGAAGCTGAAGATGTTTGTTTTTGTACTACATAAGTACTTATTGCTGATAAAACAGGCAAAATGTAGTATGGGTCTGGATTAGATAAATTCATAATCCATAAAAATGTTGGATCTCCACCATAATCAATGCTTTGAAGAGCATAAAACATTGCCATCAAAATAGGCATCTGAGCTAAAAGTGGCAAGCAACCAGCTAAAGGATTTACCCCAGCATTTTTATAAAGCATACCCATTTCCTGTTGTAATCGTTTTGGGTCATTTTTAAACTTATCTTGAAGTTTTTTCATTTTTGGTTGCAATTCTTGCATTGCCTTCATAGATTTTACCTGTTTCACAGTCAACGGATAAAATGCCATTTTTATAATAATAGTCAATACTATAATTGCCACACCATAAGATTCCAAACCTACTGTGCTTAGAAAATCATGGAAAATACCCAAGATAAATTCTAATAACTGCACAATTGGATTAAAAATAGAAGAAATAAAATCCAAATCATCACATCCTATAAGTAAATTTCAAATTACCAACGAATAACCATAAATAAACATCTATTTTACAGGGTCGTATCCACCTTTATGAAAAGGATGACAACGCAATATGCGTTTTATTGCCATCCAGCCACCGTGAACGACACCATATTTTTCTACCGCAATTAAGGCATATTCTGAACAAGTCGGAATATAGCGACAGCAAGGCGGTTTCAATGGAGATATAAAATTTCGATAAAATAAAATCAAACCAATGAAAATCCGCTTCACTTTTTTTCAACCTCTTTTTTCAAAATGTTAGCACGCTTACATAGTGAATAAAATGATTTCTCTAAAGCTGTAGACTTTAAATCTACAGCTGCCGCTCTGCCTACAAGTAAAAGACAATAATCATCTTTTATTTCATGACGATGTAGTCTATATACTTCTCGAAGTAATCGCTTTACGCGATTTCTAGTAACAGCATTTCCAAGTTTCTTACCAGCAGCAAAAGCCACTTTGTGAGAAGGGTGAAATGCTTTGCAATAATACATAACCATATTCTTATTTGCTAAAGAACGGCCACAACGATAAATTTTTTGAAAATCACTATTTTCTTTAACAATGAGTTTCTTTTGCAAACTATATTTCATGTTACCCTCACTTGGGAAGTTAATCTGGCGTTTATGCTCATATATATTAAGCAAAATACAAAAAACTAAATCATTCCCAGTTGTAGAGATAGTGAAGAGCACTATCTCTACTTATGACAAAAGGAAAAAGAGGCCACCGTAGTGACCTATTATTATGCGGATAACTTATGTCTTCCTCTAGTACGTCTTCTTTTTAAAACAAGGCGACCACCTTTAGTTTTCATACGTTGACGGAAACCATGAGTTTTCTTTTTCCAATGAGTATTTGGCTGAAATGTCTGTTTCAATTTTCACACCTCCTTAAAAAACACCATAATAGTTCAAATTATAGCTATTAGAATTATAGACTACTGCTGTTTTTGTGTCAACAGATTTCAAAATACTTGTTGATATATCATACTCATTTTGATAATATATTTATGCACTTATCCACAGGTTTTGACAAATTCTGTGGATAAGTTTTATAAAAAATTTTAAGAAAGGATTATCTCCATGACGGATATTCAATTACAGGCAACTTGGGAAGAAATATTAAAAAATCTTGAAAATTCACTATCCACGCGAGTTTGTAATAATTGGTTAAAGCCATTAAAACCGATAAAACTCACTACAGAAATGTTAGAACTAGGTGCACCTAATGTTTTTACCAAAAATTGGGTAGAAAAATATTATTTACCATTTTTAACAGATTCTTGCTATGAAATCACTAAAGCACATTTAGAAATTTCCATCACTAATCTTGAAAGTACAAAAGACGCAGAAACTATTTATCCAGATGAATTAAAACAACAACAATTAAAAAAACGCAATACTAGAGTTAGAACGAAGAAAAAAGCTACAAGTTTGGCACAATCAAATGATTTATTTCAGCCAACACTAACAGAAGCAATGCAACCACCTAGTGAAATGACAGAGACACCTCTTCCTATCAATCCTGGAGATAAATCTTCACTTAATCCTAAATATACTTTTGAAAGTTTTGTAATTGGTAATTCTAATAGTTTTGCTCATGCTGCAGCACTGGCTATTGCTGAAAATCCTGCAAAAGATTACAATCCATTTTTTATGTATGGTGGTGTAGGATTAGGAAAAACACATTTAATGCATGCAATAGGTCATAAAATTTTGCAAAAACATCCACAAAAAAGAGTATTATACACAACTAGCGAAAAATTCACAAATGAATTAATTAATTCTATTAAAGATGGCACATCTGCTGCTTTCCGTCAAAAATATCGCAACATTGATGTATTACTTGTGGATGATGTTCAATTTTTGGCAAATAAAGAACGAATTCAAGAAGAATTTTTCCACACCTTTAATGCTCTAAAAGATGCTAATAAACAAATTATATTATCTAGTGATAGACCCCCTAAAGAAATAAAACCTTTAGAAGACCGTCTTTGTTCTAGATTTGAAGGTGGATTACTTGCAGATGTTCAAGCACCAGATTTAGAAACAAGAATTGCTATTTTAAAGAAAAAAACTTTAATGGATAATTTAGATGTACCTCTTGATGTCATGACATATATCGCTAGCCATATCGACAATAATGTTCGTGAATTAGAAGGAGCATTGACTAGGGTTGTAGCTTATGCGTCATTTAAACATTATCCTGTAACTAATGAATTAGCTGTTGATGTTTTAAAAAATACCATCACTAAGCAGGAAACGACAGTTAAACAAGTGGATAAAGTTATCAACATAGCATTAATTCAAGAAACAGTTGCTAAATATTTCAAATTAACATTAGCAGATTTAAATGGAAAAAAACGCAATCGCAATATTGCTTTTCCTCGCCAAATAGCGATGTATTTAGCTAGAGAAATGACTGATGCTTCTTTACCGAGAATAGGTGGCAACTTTGGTGGTAGAGACCACACAACTGTTATGCATGCCCATGATAAAATCAAGAAACAATATCAAGATAATCCAAAAACAGCTAGCGTTATTGATGAAATACGTAAATTAATCACAAGTTAAAACTTATTAACAAGGGTTGTGGATAAGCTTGTTGATAAGCTGTGCATAACTTGTGTATAACTTAATAATATACACAATGATGTGGATATGTGGATAATTAGTCACAAAATATCCACAAGATATCAACAGGCATAAAGCCATATATCGTAAGGTTTTACGCCACTTATCAACATATCCACAGATACCTACTACTAATACTACTAAAATATAATATATATATAATAATAATAGAATAATAACATAGGAGTGGATAACTCATGAAAATCACCTGTGAAAAGAAAGAACTTGTACAAGCAATACAAACAGTTTTAAAAGCTGTACCAAGTAGACCACAAATGCCTATATTATCTGGCATATATATCAAAGCACATCAAAATTATATAGAATTACAAGGAACAGATTATGAAATCAGCATTATTTGTAAAATAAAAGCAATAATTGAAACAAAAGGTACTATCGTATTACCAGGAAAATATTTATACGAAGTTGTTCGTACTTTACCTGGTGAATATGTAGAAATAAAAAATAATGACAGTGATAACTCTGTAAACATTCGCTCTAATTCTGCACAATTTAATTTATTAAATATGCAAGAAAATGAATTCCCTATTATTGAACCATTAAAAGGTCAAATTAATTTTAATTTAAAAAATGATATATTCTTAAATTTTATCAAAAAAACATCTTTTGCTTGTGCAACAGATGAATCAAGACCAGTATTTACAGGCTGTTTAATGGATATTACTGATGAAAATATCGTAATGGCTGCAACAAATATGCACAGATTAGCATTAATAAAAGAAAATATAAATTATATATCAGATAATAATATTAAAATAATTATTCCTGCAAAAATATTAAATGAATTTACACATATATTTAATTCTGAAATACCAACAGATATTCAAATTTCCTGTACACATAATAAAATAAGTTTTTCTTATGAAAATATATATGTAATTTCACGTCTAATTGAAGGTCAATTCCCAGATTATAACCGCGTTATTCCTAAAGAATTTAAAACACATGTAAATATTAATAAAAATGAATTCCAATCTGCATTAGACCGTGTATCTTTAATATCTCGTTCTGGTGATTATAATATTATTCATTTTGAATTTGTGGATAACATTGTAAGAATTTCCTCAGATAATCCAAATATTGGTAAAGCAGAAGAAACAATAAATGTAGATATCGAAGGCCCTGGAATAAATATTTCTTTTAATGCTAAATATATTATAGATGTATTAAAAGCTATTGATGCTGAAAACTTTATTTTTTCCTTTAATCAACCATTAACAACAGCTTCTATTACGCAAAGAGATAATAAAAACTTTGTTTATGTTGTTACTCCTGTACGCACAAAGACTATGTAATAATTATGAAAATAGATTTATTAACATTATATAATTATCGTAATTATAATAATTTAAATTTAAAATTATCTTCAAATATAAATATTTTTACTGGTTTTAATGCACAGGGAAAAACAAATATAATTGAAGCTATATATTTTTCTTCTTTAGGTATATCTCATCGAACTCGCACTGAGGGGGATTTAATACTATGGGGAAAAGATGAAGCTAGTATAAATGTTAAATTTTCAAAAAGAGATATTAATTCTATATTAAAAATAATTTTAAAAAAGAATAAGCGAAAAGAATTAAATTTTAATGGAGAAATTATTAAACAGAAAGATTTACCAGGATTATTAACAATGATATTATTTTCTCCAGAAGATTTAATGCTTATTAAGGGTTCACCCCTATTAAGAAGAAGATTTATTGATATAGAATTATCTCAAATTAGTAGAATTTATTATAATGAATTAGTGCAATATAATAGATTATTATTGCAACGCAATAATTTATTAAAAAAAATCCGTGAAAATAAAAAGCTTATACCTATGCTAGACACTTGGGATGAACAAATTGCAAAGACAGCAGTATTTATTGTGGAAAAAAGATTAAGGGGTATAGAAAAATTATCAAAATTAGCTCAAAAATTACATTATGAAATATCTCAAAAAATGGAGATACTTAATATAAGATATAATATCCATAATTATAAAAATGAGACTTTAAATAGTTTCGACGATTTATTTAATTTTTATATAAAGGCATTAAATAAATATAGAGATAATGATATTTATAGGGGGTCTACAAGTATTGGACCACATAGAGATGATATTGATTTTTTTATCAATGATATTTCATTAAAATCTTTTGGCTCTCAAGGACAACAGCGTAGTTCTGTTTTATCTTTAAAATTAGCAGAATTAGAATTTTTAAAGCTTGAAACAGGAGAATATCCTATATTATTATTAGATGATGTGATGAGCGAATTAGATACGCGTAGAAGATATAATTTATTATCTTTATTGCAAGATAATAATGTACAAACATTAATTACAGCAACAGATATAAATTTATTTAATTCCCACCCTAAAAATAAATTTTTCAAAGTAGAAAAAGGAATTGTCAGTGAATAAATGAGAAAGGCATATAATATTATTTATTATATGAATTAATAATATGAAAAGAGCATATTCAAATAATTTATTTGAGACTGGAAATACAATAATTCCTAAAACAATGAAAAATCTAGGTCTTTTAAAAGAGTATAAGAAAAACCAAATTTTTTATAAATGGGGGGATATAGTAGGCAAGGAAATAGAAAAACATATATCCCCTCAAGAAATAAATTTTGGTGTATTATATGTATATGCAAATTCGTCTGTATGGGCAAATAATTTTCAATATTTAAAGATAGAAATCATTGAAAAAATAAATGATTTTTTAGGGTATAAATTTGTTAAAGATATACAATTTACTAGATTAAGAAAGAAAAAAATAGATAATTATTCATCTGTTTTAGAAAGAAAAATTGATTTAGGAAAGTATGTACGAAGAGTCCCAATAACAGATGAGGATTTAATATTAGCAGATACTAAAGTTCAACAAATAGAAGATGAAAAATTAAGGCAAAAATTAAAAACGATTTATTTAAAAAGTATACAATTAACAAGATTAAAAAAAGATTACGGGTGGATAGCCTGTGAGCGATGTGGCAGATTAACGCCAAAAGAAAAACCTATTTGTTTTAATTGTCTGCGAGAAATAAAAGAAGAAAAAGAAGCTACTATAATTGAAATATTTGAAGAAATGCCATGGGCTAATTATCAAGATATATCACAATATGTAGATTGTAATATGGATATGGTAAAAAAAATGCGTGATAAATTAATTCAAATGATAGCAAGTAAATTATCCCCCGATGATTATACTAGTGTGGAAGCTATAAAATTAGTTATGCTATATAAAGCTATTTCTCCAGAAAAATTAAATGAATATATAATAAAAGATACATTAAATAAATTACGTTTTGATATGGCTTTTTGGGATAATAATAAAATAAAAGCGAAGAAAAAATAAAAAAGATGTGTATATCTCTATAAAGATATACACATCTTTTTCTATTTATCCACTTATCCACAAGATGATATATATTTTTGTGGATAAACAGATGTTTTTTATCTATTTTTTGTGATTAATCAATAAATTTTTTAAATTTATCCACAGATGTATTCACAATTAATGTGGATGGAAAATTCATTTCAGTTAAAATTTGATGTACATATTTATGATTTCCGACATCATTTGCGATATGAGCATCACTGTTGATAATTAAATTAGTTTGATGTTGTGCACAATATTTTAGTAAGATTTTCATATTTTCACGAGAATTTAATCGTTCACCATCAGGTCGTACAGAGCTATTGTTGAGTTCTAAAAGAACATTATATTCTTTAGCAGCAAGAGCGAGTTTTTCATAATCAACAGGATAATAGCCATTATCAGGATGACCTATAATTTTTATTTTATCATGTTTCATAGCATTGATTATGGCAGATGTATTTTCTTCTTGGCTACCAGGTTTTATACATATATCATGAAGACTAGCAATACCGTAGTCTATTTTACTGAATGCTTTTGTGGATAAATCCATAGTTCCATCATAATCTATAATATTGATTTCAGCACCCATGCGAATTAGTAGGTCATCTTGTTTTCTAGGGATAACTTTAAAATTGTAAAAATATATTTCAGAACAAGTTCCAGGCATTTTATTTGTATGTTCTGTAATTCCCAATAATTTTAGACCTTTAGTTTTTGCACTATCAATCATTTCTTGAAGTGTGCTATAAGCATGACCACTAGCGATTGTGTGGTTGTGGACATCTAAGATATCAATCATTTGTAAGTCCTTCTTTCCTTATAATATAGTTTTATTTTGAAATATCTTTATAAGCCTGTCAATAAGTACTTTTGACTAAAAATATTGTATACATATATACATATATTTTTTCATTGATATTTTGTTTTATTATGATATAATAATTTTAGTTATGTAATATATGTATAAAATCTATAACAAAAAGTTATAGATTTTATTAAAGATGAGCCGATTGCCATAACATTTATATTTAAATTTACTAAGAAGGCTCTTTTATAATAGTATTTAGTATAAAGAGAACCAATGAAATGATAAGATTGGCTTATAGGAGGTCATAATAAATGTTTAAAAGAGTCTTAATTGCTAATCGTGGTGAAATAGCAGTACGTATCATACGTGCTTGTCAAGAAATGGGTATAGAAACTGTAGCTGTTTATTCTGATGAAGATGCAGATGCAATGCATGTAAGATTAGCAGATTATAGTTATAATATTGGTCCAGCTGATGCTAGTGAAAGTTATTTAAATATTGATGCTTTAATGGAAGCTGCTGAAAGAACAGAAGCAGATGCTGTTCATCCAGGATATGGATTTTTATCCGAAGATGCTGATTTTGCAGAAATGGTAACTAAAGCTGGAATGACATGGATTGGTCCATGGGCAGATACTATCCGTAAAGTTGGCGATAAAGATGAAGCTAGAGCTGCAATGATACCATCAGGTATTCCAATGTCAAAAGGTAGTACTCCATTGACTAGCGTAGAAGATGCTGTTGAACAAGCAAAAGATGTAGGCTATCCTATTATTTTAAAACCAGTAGCTGGTGGTGGTGGTAAGGGTATGCTTATCGCTAACAGCGAAGATGATTTAAGAAATATCTTAACTATCATTGATATAAATAAAGTAAAATATTATTTTGAACATTATATTGAACATTCTCGTCATATTGAAGTACAGATTGTAGCTGATAATTATGGTCATGTTATTCACTTAGGTGAACGTGAATGCTCTTTACAACGTCGTAATCAGAAATTATTAGAAGAATCTCCTTCTATTGCTTTAACTCCAGACCGTCGTGCCGAAGTTGGTGCTTTAGCTATTAAAGCAGCAAAAAGTGTTCACTACAATAATATTGGTACTGTAGAATTTTTACTTGATTTGAAAACAAATCAGTTTAATTTCATGGAAATCAATCCACGTATTCAAGTAGAACATGGTGTAACAGAAGCTGTTACAGGTATTGACCTTGTGCGTACACAAATTCGCATAGCAGCTGGTGAATCTTTAGACTTACAACAAGAAGATGTAAAATTCACAGGTCATGCTATTGAATGTCGTATCAATGCTGAAGACCCAGATAATAACTTCATGCCATCTCCAGGAAAAATTGATTTCTTCTTAGAACCTGGTGGACCTCGTGTTCGTGTAGATAGTGGTGTTTGTGCAGGCCTTTCCATATCTCCATATTATGATTCTTTAATTGCAAAAATCGTAGTACGCGGACGTACTCGCGGTGATGCTATTAAAATTATGCGTCGTGCTTTAAATGAATTTAAAGTTGGTGGCATCAAAACAACAATACCACTTCATCAACGTATTTTGAAAAATGAATATTTCTGCACAGGTGATATTGATACAAGATTTATTAGAAATCATTTCTCTAAATATGTACAACCAATGACACCTGCACAGTTGAAAGCTTCTAAGACAGCTAAAACTGAAAAAGAAATTATTAATGCTATAAATGCAAGTATGTATTATGCTTAATTTATAAAAATATATAGTAATATACCTAGCCCTGATAACAGAGATAAATTGTTATCAGGGTTTTTTTATTGACAAAATAAATAAAAATGATAAATAATGAATTAATTCAATTTATATTTAGGAAAGGTAAAGGTGGAGATAATGAGTAATTCTCGTGTAAGAATTATTAAAGACCCAGAAGAGAGAAAACAAGAAATCATAGAAGCAGCCTTACATTTATTTTCCCAAAAGGGATATGAGCATACAACTATACAAGATATTGCTAAATATTTAAATATATCTCAAGGATTATGTTATCGTTATTTTAAATCTAAAGCGGAGATATTCACAGCAACTGCTGAATTTTATGCACAGCAGATTTTAATTCAAATAAGACAACCTTTTCCTGAAAATATGAAAGCAATTGATAAATTTAATATTACGATAAAAAGACTTTTTCAATATATTATCAAACATGGTGAGTTTGAAGCTAATAGTGAAGTAAGTGCCTTACGTGCGGATAGATTAGATAGTATTTCCAGACAGATTATAGAAGTGATTATACCGATAATTAAGCAAGGTAATGAAGAAAAGATATTTAATTGTCATGATATAGAAAGAACGACTAAGATTTTTATTTTTGGTTTGGTACATACTTTTCATGAAGAAATGCCTAAGCAAGATATAAAGAATTATATTAAGTCTTTTTTAAAGTATTTAAAGATAAATTTAGTATTGATTTTAAATATAAAAGAGCCTGAATTACTAGGTGAAGGTTGGGAAAACATTTTATAGATATAGATGTAAAAAAACTAGGTGTTATATTATATCAACACTTAGTTTTTTTATTTGACGGCATAGTTTATTTGTAGTAATATTTAAATGAATGAATTTATTCATTCTTGAGGTGATATGATAAAATTTGTTATTATATTAGGATTTTTCTGATATTATATAAGTGATGAATAAAATAGAAATGAATATAGAAGGAGGGATTTATGATGAAGAAAATATTTTTTGTGCTATGTTTGTTATTATCTTTATATTTATGCACAGGTTGTGGAAAAAATGAACAAGTTGTGGATAACACTGTTTATGTAAAAACACAGACAATTGATTATGGTGCAAGTAGTAATGAAGATAATTATGCAGGTGTAGTTAAAGGTCGTTATGAAACTAATTTAGCTTTTCAAGTTAGTGGAAAAATATTATCTAGAAATATAAATTTAGGAGATAGAGTATCAGCAGGAGATATCTTGATGGTCATTGATGACAAAGATATTAGACAGAGTGTAAATGCCTATGATGCTCAAGTAGAGGCTGCTAAATCGCAATTGAATTTAGCACAATCTAATCTTGCTAGATATGAACAGTTATATGCAGCTAATGCAGTTAGTGCTCAATCTTTAGACCAATATCAAAATGCTTATGATAGTGCTTTATCAGCATATAATCAAGCTGTAGCTCAAGCGACACAAGGATATAATTCTTTGGGTTATACACAATTAGTCGCAAATGCAAATGGTGTTATTTCTAGTGTAAGTGGTGAAACTGGTCAAGTCGTAAGTGCAGGTCAGACCGTAGCTGTGCTTATTCAAGATGGAGAAAGAGAGATTGAAATATCCATTCCTGAAAATAAAATTCAAGATATAAGCATAGGTCAAAATGCGACAGTTGATTTTTGGGCTTTAAAAGGCACTACTGTTCAAGGTGTAGTCAGAGAAATATCACCGATAGCTGATGCCGTAGCAAAGACTTATAAAGTTAGAATTAGCCTTGTAAATCCTCCATCTGATATTCAATTAGGTATGACTGCAAATGTTATATTTGCAGGAGCAAATAATGGTGATACAAATATTAGTTTGCCATTGAGTGCATTGTATCAAGTGGAAAATAAAACTCAAGTTTGGATCGTCAATGATGCTTCTTGTGTGGAATTAAAAGATATAAATGTAATATCTTTGGGAAAAAATGATGTGATTGTCAGTGGATTAAATAAAGGTGATGTAGTAGTAACAGCAGGTGTGCATAAACTTTATGAAGGGCAATCAGTAAAATTAGCGGATGGTGATACTTTATGAGAAATTTAACAGAAGTATCATTAAAAAATAAAAATCTAGTCTGGTACTTTATCGTTGTGATTTTTTTTGCAGGAATTTTTTCCTATACGAAATTGGGACGAATGGAAGACCCTTCATTTACGATTAGACAAATGGTAGTATCTGTAGCTTGGCCAGGAGCGACAGCTTCACAGATGGAAGAACAAGTTACAGATAAGATTGAGAAAAAATTGCAAGATACACCAGGTCTTGATTATGTAAAAAGTTTTTCGCGTTCAGGCGAAGCTGTTATCTATGTTAATTTACGTGATGATATAGATAATGATAAGATACGACCTACATGGCTTGAAGTTCGCAATATGGTTGATGATATAAAAAAGGATTTACCAGAAGGTGTTTATGGGCCATATTATAATGACCGATTTGATGATGTATATGGTTCTATATATGCTATTACAGGTGATGGTTATTCTTATGAAGAAATGCGTGAAAAGGCAGAAAAAATAAGACGTATCTTATTGACTGTGGATAATGTCAGCAAAGTAGAACTTGTAGGTGAACAGCCTGAAAAAATATATATAGAAGCTTCATTAGATAAGCTTTCTGAATTGGGTATTAGTCCTCAAGATATCATGCAAGCAGTGCAGACTCAACAACAAATGACACCTGCGGGCATGATTGAAACTCAAACAGATAATGTATATTTACGTTTAAGTGGTCAATTCGCTGATGTGGATATGCTCAAAGAAATGCCTATCAATGCTGGGGGCAAAATTTTGCGTTTGGCAGATATAGCCAAAGTAGAACGTAGATATGTAGAGCCAGCAGAACCAAAGATGTTTTATAATGGAAAACCAGCTATAGGTCTTGCTGTTTCTATGGAAGCTGGAGGTAATATTTTAACTCTAGGTGATAATCTACAAAATACTATTGAAGAAGTGCAAAAATATATACCTACAGGTTTAGAGATAAATCAAGTATCTAATCAGCCACAAGTGGTAAAAGACTCAATAGATGAATTCGTAGGTTCCCTGCGAGAAGCAATTATCATCGTATTGGCAGTCAGTTTTTTGAGTTTAGGACTCAGAACAGGTATGGTAGTTGCAGGTTGTATACCTCTTGTTATTTTAGGCGTATTTGTTGCTATGGAAGCTTTGGGTATAGATTTGCATAAGGTTTCTTTAGGAGCGTTGATTATTTCTTTAGGCTTATTAGTTGATGATGCTATTATTGCTGTAGAAATGATGAGTGTAAAACTTGAAGAAGGTTTAGATAGATTTAGTGCTGCTTGTTATGCGTATAAAGCGACAGCTATGCCAATGCTTAGCGGTACATTAATCACTTGTGCAGGTTTTATACCTGTAGCTTTTGCCGATGGATTAGCATCTGAATTTTGTAGTGCGTTATTTCCTGTAATTGCCATAGCTTTGATTTTATCTTGGATTGTATCTGTAATGGTAGCTCCATTATATGGTTATAAAATAATTAAAGTTAAAGTAAAAAAAGATGAAAAGGGAAATATAGACCCATATCAAAGTAAATTTTATACATTTTTTAGAAAGATATTATGTTATTGTTTAACACATAAAAAAATAATATTGTCTAGCACAGTGGTTATATTTGCTATTTCTATTTATTGTATGAAATTTATAAGTCAGGAATTTTTCCCACCATCTCAAAGACCAGAGCTTGTAGTAGAACTTACTTTGCCAGAAGGTTCATCTATAAAGGCTACAGAAGAACAAGCTGAAAAATTGGCAGCTGTTTTAAGTGAAGAACAAGATAAAATAGATAATTTTGCTTATTATACAGGTCAAGGATCTCCGCGTTTTGTATTGACTTTTGACCCTGTATTACCAAAAGATAATTATGCTCAATTTGTAATTACAGCAAAAGATGTAGAAGCTAGAGAATATTTAAATCAAAAATTATTTAAAATCTTAAATGAAGATTTTCCAGCAGTACAATCAAATATTAAATTTTTACAAATGGGGCCACCTGCTGATTATCCTGTAATGATTAGAGTTTCAGGATATGATGTGGATAAGGTAAAAAATATAGCTGATGAAGTGGCTATGAAGATGCGCCAAGATAGTAATATTTACAATGTAAATTTTGACTGGCAAGAAAAAGCAAAAACAATTCATTTAGAATTAGACCAAGATAAATTGAGAGCAATGGGTATATCTAGTCAAATGGTTGCTCAGACTTTATATACAGAACTTACAGGAGCAACAGCTGCTCAATTTTATCAAGGTGATAGAACCATTGATATAGTGATGAGATTATCTGATGACGATAGAGATAATCTGGAAAAAGTGCGTAATTTACCAATTTATTTAGGGCAATATGGATATGTACCACTTGAACAGATTGCTAAAATTAGTTATCGTGCAGAAGATGGTGTTATTTGGCGTCGTGATTTAAAACCTACAATCACTGTTCGTGGTAGTATTTATCAAGGAACAGCCAATGATGCAACTGAAAAAATATATAATCAATTAGCTGATTTACAAAAAGATTTACCATTTGGTTATAGCATTGAACCAGATGGAGCTATGTCAGATAGTCAAACAGCCATGGAACATTTGTTAAAACCTATACCTGTTATGGTCATAGCTGTTATTACTATATTGATGTTCCAGTTGAGAAGTGTACAGTTAATGATAATGACTGTACTTACAGCTCCACTTGGCTTAATTGGTGTTAGCTTTGGTATGTTATTGTTTGATAAACCAATTGGGTTTGTGGCAGTATTAGGTATCTTGGCTTTATTTGGTATGATTATTCGTAATTCAATTATCTTGATTGACCAGATAAAGAAACATATGCTTGATGGTGAAAAACCATGGAATGCTATTATTGATTCTGCTGTATTACGCTTCCGTCCAATAATGCTTACAGCAGCAGCGGCGATACTTGGAATGATGCCACTTGTACCAAGTACACTTTGGGGCTCTATGGCAATTGCTATTTCTTGTGGTTTAGTAGTCGCTACGATTTTAACTTTGCTCATTTTGCCAACAATGTATGCAGCATGGTTTAAAATCACACCAGATAGTGAAAATAAGTTGAAACAGAAATAAAATGTTTCACGTGAAACAAAAAAAGTGCAAGTAGGAAATTTCTTACTTGCACTTTTTCATTTATTTAATTAGCAAATCTTTTACGAGGTTTTCTACTAATTGGTGGTTTGAGATACATTAGGGCACTTGTTATGAACATCAAAATTCCAGCGAAAATAAAGACAAATTTTAAACCAAAGAAAGTGCCGATAAAGCCACCAACTAATGGGCCAATAGTTGAACCAATTTGTTGGGCTGCAAACATCAAACCAAAAATACGACCACGTTGTTCGGCTGGACTTTTTTTAACTAAAATAGAATTAATTGATGGGTATACACCAGCATAGAATAGACCACAAACAAACTGCAAAATAGCAAATGGAGTAAGCGTGCTAGGTATGGATTGAATGATTAAAATAAAACCTGTACCAGCAAGGGTTATACACATAGTACGGAAAAATCCATGTGATTGACCATATCTACCCCAAAGCGGTGCAGAAATAGCTCCAGCAAAACCACCTAAAGAAAAGACCATACCAGATAACATGATAACATTATCCATGCTATGATGTAGTTCAGCTACATATAACGTTAATATAGGCTGAAGAATTAAAATTGCCATTTGGATAACAACAGCACATTCAAGCATACGTCTAATCATAGGCACTTTTAATAAATTTACTTTTTCTGCTTCTTTAGCTAATGCTAATTGTTCAGGTGTTTTAGCTTCACGAGGTGGTTCTTTAATGAAAATTAAGGTGATTAAAGTAATCAAAGCGAGAGCACCTGCGGAGATAAAGAAGGAAACTCGCATACCAAATACGCTAGCTAATACGCCACCTAGTAATGGGCCAATAACTCCGCCAGCAGTTAAAGCACCTTGCATTACGCCCATACAAAAACCGAGCTTTTCTTTGGGAGCATAAGAGGACATAATAGCAAGTTCAGCAGGCCAAAGTCCAGCGGCAAAACCTTGGAGAATACGAGCAAACATTAATTGAATAGGAGAGCTAACGATACCACAGATGAAATAAGTAATAGCAAGACCTACTCCAGCACGTACTGCCATAGGTTTTCGCCCTTTTTTGTCAGATAATTTGCCCCAGATAGGAGCCATAACAGCACTAACGATGAATGTTACGGAAAATATAATGCCTGACCACATGTTTACATTGTCAGATGTTACACCTAATTCATTAATTAAATACATAGGTAAAAATGGAATGAGCATAGTATAACTAGCTGACATCAGTACAACATTGCAAGTCAAAATGGCTAAAACAGCTTTCCAATTCAATTAAATCAATCCTTTCGTAATAATTTCATAGTTTATTAATTATTTTTATAAAAAAATAATTAAATATCTAAGATGATTATACATCAAAAGGTATAAATTAAAAAGCTACTATAGACGAAAAATATTCTTTGGGCTACAATTAATTATAGATTAATAAATAAGGACGTGATATTGTGTATAAATTAGCACCATCATTATTAGCAGCTGACTTTGGTATTATAAAAGAACAATTAGCCAAATTAGATGAAGCAAAAGTCCCTTATCTTCACTTAGATATTATGGATGGGGTTTTTGTACCTAATTTATCTTTTGGTCTTGCTGTTGTTGAGTCTATTCGCAAATATACAAAAATGGTTTTTGATGTGCATTTGATGATTATAGAACCAGAACGTTATGTAGAACAGTTCGCTAAAGCTGGTACAGATATTTTCTGTTTCCATATTGAAGCAACTAAAGATGCAAAAGCTACAGTAGATAAAATAAAAAAATGTGGTATGAAAGCAGCTATCGCTGTAAAACCAGCAACACCAATAAGTGAAATAAAAGATTTATTAGGTGAATTAGATATGGTCTTAGTAATGACTGTAGAACCAGGTTTTGGTGGTCAAAAATTCATGGAAGACCAGATGGAAAAAGTAAAAGAATTAGTAAAATTTCGTGAAGAAAATAATTATAAATATGATATTGAAGTTGATGGTGGTGTAAATCCTGAAACAATAAAAACATGTTTTGCTTCTGGTGCAAATGTAATTGTAGCAGGTTCTGCCGTTTTAGGAGCAAAGGATATTTCTGCAAGAGTAGAAGAATTTGCTCAAATTGCCAAAGAATATAATATTTAATTTTTATCATAAAAAAACGTATTATCCATAAAAGATAATACGTTTTTTATTTGAATTATTTAATTTGCAACAGTATCTGTA
>NZ_CFQVBI010000082.1:0-12982 GCF_986095205.1 Megamonas sp.
AACAATGATATCGAATCATTGTTTTTTAGCGAGCTTATATCCCCATAAATAAATTTAGGGGCTTTACGCTCGCATTTGGTAAATTTAGTATATCATTGAAAAAAAATAATCATATTAAAATTTAATTAACTTTAGATTAAAAAAAAGAGCCTATATATAGGCTCTTTTCGTATTTATATTTTATTTTACAACTAAAGCAGGACATGGAGCATGTTCTACTACATATTGGCTTACAGAGCCCAAAAGTACACCTTTAACAAGACCAAGTCCACGACTGCCAATTACTACTAAGTCAGCTTTGATTTCATCAGCAAAATCTGTGATAGTAACAGATGGAGAACCAGTTTCTGAAGTTGTAATTACATTGATTTTTTCAGGAACTTTATTAGCAGCTTTTTCTAGTATTTCATTACCAGCTTTTGTTACTGCTTCTAAGATTGCATCAGAGAGGCAAGCATTGATTGCTAGTTGGTTGATATTTGCTACATAAAGAATGTGAATATCTGAATTATATACTTCGGCAATTTTAATAGCTTCTTCAATAGCTCTATCAGAAGTTTCAGAGCCATCTACTGGTACTAAAATACGTTTAATATCTGTCATAAGGAATCCCTCCAAAGATTATTTTACAATGATTACAGGACAAGTTGATTTTTCAAGAATTTGGCGACTTGTACTACCATTTAAAATACTGCTAAATAAATTCAATTTACGACAACCCATGATGATTAAATCTGTATTATGAGCTTTGGTAAATTCTAAAATTTTTGAAGCAGGTTGTCCACTTAAATGATGTGTGCTGATATCAATATTTGCAGGCAATAAATCTTTTGCCCTAAGAAAAACACTTTCAGCATAACGAGAAACTGAACCAGTCAACGGAGTGGCTAACCAAGAAGAATATGTTGATTTATCATCAGTTTCTGTGGAAAAGTATGTAACTAATAATAAACAAATCTGTGCTTGGTATATTTTTGCTAAATCTGAAGCTAAAGATAAAGCTTTGAATGATTCTGCTGTGCCATTTATAGGAACGACAATTTGTTGTATATTTGGCATATATTACCACCTAATTCTTGAACTATTTGTATGTATATTTTATTTCGCTAAAAAAAGTGAAAATCCCTTTAATTTTGTAAAATTTTTCTAAAAATAAAATTTTGTTTGCTAGAGAAACCTCAATTTTGATTTTGACGTCTAGTTTGAAAGAATTTTTTTACTAGTAAAGAGCATTCATCTTCGAGTACGCCAGCTCGTATCTGTGTTTGATGATTTAGCCAATGATTATTTACGATATTAAATACAGATTCACAACCACCAGCGCGCCAATCAGTAGCACCGTAGACTAAGCGCTTTAATCTACTAGAAAAGATAGCGCCAGCACACATAGGGCATGGCTCAATTGTTACATATAAAGTTAAATCAGAAAGTCGCCAGTTTTGAAGTTTAGTGCAGGCTTTGCGAATAGCTACAATTTCTGCATGAGCTGTCGCATCAAATGTTTTTTCGCGAAGATTATGACCGCGAGCGATGATATTGCCTTTATCATCGCAGATTATAGCTCCTATAGGAATTTCACCGATAGCAAAAGCTTTTTTAGCTTCAATTAGCGCTTCTTGCATACCTTCAATATCATTTTTTATCTGTAAACGTTCCATGATATCACCACATTTATATTTGTATTTTAATATTGTCTATACTATAATAAATAAGCTATAGTCTTGGCAAGAACAACTGACAATTAATTTGCAGTTGATTTTTGAGGAATGTTTTTGTCTGCAAATAGCAATAAACCTTGATTTTTAGGTTATTGACTTAGGCGAAAGAGTGGAGGCTTATAATGAATTGGTATCTTATGGTAATTGCCCTTTATGCTGTGTTATTAATCGCTGTTGGTGTGATAATATCACGAAAAGTAAAAGGAGCAGATGATTTCTTTGTTGGTGGACGTAAAATGGCACCATTTTTATTATTCATCACTTTGGTAGCACCAAATATCGGTGCAGGCTCAACCGTTGGCGTAGCAGGTATGGGCTTTACTTCAGGTATCTCTGCTGCATGGTGGATTATCGCTTCAGCTGTAGGTACATTTATTTTGGCATTTGTTATTGGTCCTAAAATTTGGGAAATAGCCAAAAATCATGGTTTTTATACTTTAGGTGATTATTTAGAATATCGCTATAATCGTTATTTTAGAGGTCTTATATCATTGATGATGGCGATTGGCACTTTAGCTATTTTTGCTGGTCAATTGATGGGTATTGCTTGGATATTATCTGTAGTAGCAGAAATTGATAAAACTACAGGTGTTTTAATCGCTTCAGTTGTAGTCGTTTTATATTTTTGTGCAGGTGGATTTTTATCAGCTGTTTACGCAAATTTAATTGAAGCTGGAGTAAAATTAGTCGGCTTTATTGTAGCTGTACCACTTGTATTATCTTTTGTCGGTGGTCTTGATGGTTTACAGGCAAAAGTAGTAGCTAATATGGCTGATGTAGCAAAATCAACAGCTTATTTTAGTTTTGATGGTTTAGGTAATACTGTAATCATGGGCTTTTTCTTGATGTTGATGCCATCATTTTTCCTATCTCCAGCGCTTATCGGTAAAGTGTATAGTGCAAGAGATAAAAATACAGTACGCATTAGTACATTTGCTTGTGGTTTAGTCATGTTATTATTTTCTATCATTCCTGTTACTTTAGGTATGGCAGCTTATGCTATTGCCCCAGATTTACCACAGCAGGATTTAGCACTTCCTTATGTAATGAAAGAATGTATGCCATTTTGGGCTTCAGCTTTAGCTTTGGCAGCTATTTTCTCGGCGGAAATCAGTGCGGCAGATGCAGTTTTATATATGATAACAACATCTTTTACGAAAGATTTATATAAATCTTTTATCAATCCTAATGTTTCTGATGAAAGCTTAATCAAAGGCAGTAGATTTGTAACTGTAATGGCAGGTATTATCGGTATTGGTCTTGCGATTGTGTTACCAAATGTAATTTCAGCATTGTCTATTTTCTATTCCTTGATGTCTGTATCCATTACAGCACCATTATTATTCGGCTTATTTACAAAACGCAGTAGTGCGTCAGCTGCTATAATTTCTACAATAGTGGGAATTATAGTTACTGTAGGATTAGATTTATTTAATGGTAATAAAGGCATTTGGATTTTAAATGCTCAATCTACAGCTATTATGTTGACGTTAATAATTATGTTCATCATGATGTTTGTAAGTCCAAATAAAAAAGTACTAAATAAATAATAAAAAGAGCGACTTTAATTTTTAAATTAAAGTCGCTTTTTTGCTAGAGAAAATTATCGGTAGATTTTACGAGATTGATTTTATATTTGTTAGCTAAAATATTGTATCTAGTTTCACTGTATTGCTCGAAGCCTTGAATATCACTCATGCAATCAGTGAGTACGTAGATTTTGCGTGTTATCTCTAATTTGTCGAAATAATATTCGCAGATTTGGCGGACGCTTTCAAGTACGCAGTGGGATTTTGCTTCACCTGCGATAATAATTTTATCAAAAGAAGCAATCTCAGTGAGTAAATCTGTATTTGTATCATCATGCATGGAATATTCAGGTTTGATGATGCCGTACATTTCAGAAAGTGGATATTGTCCTTTATTGATTTTTGTTAAAGGAATATTTTGAGCTAAAGAAATAAAGTGAATAATATTATTAAATTGACTCTCTAAAGTAGCACCTACAGTACCGTTGATACAATGGTAAGGCCAAATACATAATTGTTTATCGGCTTTTTCTAAATGACGAACATAATTTTTACTAAGTGCAGGGTCAACAGTAGCTCGCCATTTACCTTCTGTTAAATCAGAAGCTTTGATAATGGTATAAGGAGCAGGGTGATTGCCTTCAATATCTACCCACCAGCAAGGGTGAAAGATTTGTTTTACTTCATGAGTATCTAGTGAAACAATGATTTTAGATAATTTATCCATATGTTTATAGAGAAATTGACTTAGGCGAATTACATCTTGCTTCGCTCCTGCAACACCTAAAGCTCCATTATCCATAAAATCTGTCTGGATATCTATTCCCAAAAAGAGAATTTTCGGTTTGTTTTCTTCTGTTTGAGCTGTTGTTACTTGCCCAGCCCATTTGAGAATTTGATTTAAAGGCAAAGGATTGATTAATTGACCGACCGAGTCTTTATCGAAGATGTGGTAAAATGGTACTGACAAAAAAATCACCTCTTTTATATTTTATAAAGCAAAAGCTCAGGATTTCCTGAGCTTTTATTTTGTCTATACTTCTTATGATTTACCAGTGATATTTTTCACCACGGCTGATTTTGAAAGCACGATAGATTTGTTCTACGAGTAGAAGTCTTATCATTTGATGTGTAAATGTCATTCGTGAAAAAGAAATACGTTCATCAGCACGTTTGCGGACTTCTTCAGATAAACCAAAAGCTCCTCCGATTAAAAAGGTTATATGGCTTTGTCCAGATAAAGTGAGTTTATCAATTTTGGCAGATAATTCTTCTGAGGAAATATCTTTACCAAAAACATCAAGTACAATTAAATAACTATTTGCTGGAACTTTCTTTAAGAGTCTTTCACCTTCAGCTATTAATGTAGCTTTTTTCTCAGCTGGTGAAGGATTATCTTTCATTTTTTCTTCATTGATTTCAATGAATTCTAATTGTGTAAAAGGTTTTAAGCGTTTTACAAATTCATTGATACCATCGCGTAAATATTTTTCTTTAATTTTACCTGAAGCTACAATTGATATTTTCATGATTAATTATTTGTTGGCATTTCAGCTAGAGTAGCTGTAACGTCGCCAACTTGTCCATTTCTTGAGATTGTGATTGTGATATTATCGCCGACTTTATGTTCAGCTATAATACTGCGTAAATCAGCTACAGTATTAGTATCTTTACCATCGATTTTTAAGATTAAATCGCGTTGTCTAATACCAGCTTGGTCAGCAGGACTGCCGAGTTCAAGTTGCATTACAATGACGCCAGCATCGACATTTAATTTATAACCAGCTTGAGCTGCAGTTTGTTTATCAAGAACACCCACGCCAAGATATGGGTAAGTTACATGACCTTTATTGATTAATTCATCAATGATTGGTTTAGCAGTATTGATAGGAATAGCAAAACCGATACCTTCAACGCCAGTAGCAGCAAGTTTGGCACTATTGATACCAATTACTTGACCATCAGCATTTACAAGTGCACCGCCAGAGTTACCAGGATTGATAGCTGCATCAGTTTGTAAAAGTTTTAGACGATTATCACCGATAGTTAAAGTGCGGTTTAATGCACTGATTACACCAGCAGTTACACTACCCTGAAATTCTAGACCTAAAGGATTGCCGATAGCAATGGCAGGTTCACCGACCATGATATCATCGGAATTACCGAATTCAGCAGTTGGTAAATCAGTAGCATCTACTTTGATTACTGCTAAATCTGAATATGGGTCAGTGCCAACGAGTGTAGCAGGGAGTGTTCTGCCATCAGCGAGAGCTACAGTGATATCTTTAGCACCTTCAATTACATGGTTATTAGTTACGATATAACCATCACTTCTAAAGATAACACCAGAACCAGTACCTTTATCAATTTCAACTTGACGATTGAACCAATCGCGAGCTACTGCTTTATTAGTGATACCAACAACAGCAGGACCTACTTTTTTAGCTGCTTGCACTATTGGTGTATTGCGCGCATCGGAAATAGGTGCAGTGGATTTTTCACTAGAAGCGGAAGACGCTGCTACAGAAGATGAAGATGTAGCACTTTGTTCATCGCTACCACAACCGCCAAGAAAAATACTCATAGTGATAAGGCAAATGCCTAAGATGGAAAGTGGAGAACGCATAGAAAAACCTCCTTAAAATAATTATCTATTTAAAATATAGATAGAATATTAAATTTAATTTTTTATATTTAACATTCTATCAGGTGATGCCACATGTAAAGAAATATCTGTTAAATTATTTTCTTGAAAAATTTGCTTAATTGTATTTAAAGCGATATCAGGAGAATTATTTTGTTCACTGAGATGAGCCAAGATTATCTGTTGAGGTTTAGCTTGTAATTTGTTAATAGCAAAACCAGCATCAACATTGGATAAATGACCTTTAGTGCTTAAAATACGTTTTTTTAATGACCATGGATATTGACCATTTTGCAATAAATTTAAATCATGATTAGCTTCTAATACTAAAATATCTGAACCTTCTAGAGCAGATTGCACTGTCTCACTGACAAAACCTAAATCAGTGGCTAGAGTTATTTTTTCAGTGAATTTTTTTGTTCTAGCATTATCTTTATATTTAGATATAGTGTAACCTACAGGATCGATAGCATCATGAGAAATGTTGAATATTTTTATAGCTAAATTGCCGATATCAATATTATTAGTTGTAAGTGCTTGGCAATTTTTTAAATTTATATCTGTAAATTTTTGAGTAATAGCTATTTGTTTTAATGTAGCAATTTTGCTATAAATTGGCACATTATAATTTTTAGTCAAAGTTTTTAAACCACGGATATGGTCGATATGCTCATGAGTTATAAAAATACCATCTAAATCTTCAATATTTAAATGTAGTTGTGCTAAAGCTTGTTTCAATTTACGGGTGCTAATACCCATATCAATCAAGATAGCATTATTATCATCATGGATTAAAGTACAATTGCCACGGCTACCACTAGCTAAGACAGATATGTTCATAAAATAAAAAACCTCATTTCTGATTTTTATTGATTATATGTGTATATAGCCTTAGCCATTTAGTAATATGATTAGTATATTACTAGGATAAGAAAAATACAATATAAAAAGCCACAGAAAACTGTGGCTTTAGATTAAATTTTAATTAAAATTAATTGAATTAACGAATTAACTAACTTTAGCTTTGCTATTTAATTTAGCTTTACACTCTGCACAAGTGCCATAGAAGTAAAATTGATGACGATGAACATCATAAGAAGATTGACTAGCAACTTCTTCTACACATTTAGCAAAATCAATCATGATATCATCAACTCTGCCACATTCAGTACAGCAGATATGAGCATGAGTGCTAGTGTTTGCATCATAGCGGAAAGAATCTTCACCGACATTTAAGATATTGATTAATCCAATTTCGTGTAAAATATCAACAGTTTTGTAAATAGTAGCCAAACTCATTGTAGGGTAATAAGGTTGCAATTTATTAAATATCATTTCAGCATTAGGATGTGCTTTAGTGTTGCATAATGCGTTATAGATTGCTAAACGTTGTGGCGTTACTTTGAAACCTTTTTTTCTTAAGAGCTCAGTCACTTTTTTATTATCTAACATGGCTGTATCGTCCCTTCCAAAAATAGTTATTAATAATAATTGTTATTAAAATAGAAAAGTTATCCAAAAACTATAATTTTATTCTAAAAGAAAAATAAATCCTTGTCAATAGTAAAGGGTGCTATATATAAGCTTTAAAATGATTTTTTATAAATTTTATTAAATAGTTAAATAAATATATATGGTAGAAATAATTATATAATATATGAAAACTGTCTCTTTTAAAATTTTTGGTAGATATGATATAATTTAGAAATAATGTAGATTTGTAATAAATTTGATTAATAAAATTTATTGATTAGCTAATATTTTATTTTAGAGATTGTTAGGAGTGTGATATATTTGCATATTGGTTTTACTATAATGATGGCTTTAGTGATGACTGTTATCGCTTGTAGTAGTATTTTATTAGCAAAGGAATATATTTCCGCTAATGTTTATAAATCTGCGAGAAAAAAATTAATTATTATTAATTTAGTAGCTATTGTAGGTTTTGCAGTATTATATCCTAAAATATTAGATTTTGAATATGCTTCAATTCTCATAAAATTAGTTGTAATGTGGTATGTATTGCAAGTCTTTTTATCCATTATAGCTTTATTGGTGAAGATTTTCCGCTTAATTTATGAAAAAACAAGTGGCACTAAAGTTGATGAAAGCAGACGTAGATTTTTACATGGTGTTGTTTGGGTGCCTGCTATTTCAGCTACTTTATATGGTGGTTTATATGAAAGCCGTAATATAGAATTTGTAGAACAAGATATAGATTGTAGTGCATTTCCTAAATTAAATGGCTTGAAAATAGCTCATTTAACTGATGTACATTTGGGAAATTTCTTCTCAGTTAGACAGTTTTATGAGATTTTAAATGAAATAGCACATAAAGCTCCAGATATGCTCGTCATTACAGGTGATATTTTTGATAGCGGAAAAATAAATGATGAAGCTATCAAGATATTAAATGCTTTTACACCGTATTTTCCTTTTGGTGTTTATTTTTGCTGGGGAAATCATGAACATATACGTGGTATAAAACATCTACAAGAAGCTTTAAGTAAGACAAATATCAAAGTCTTAAATAATCAGTCCGTAAAGATTTTAAGTGGAGATAAACCGTTATATCTTTTAGGCGTGGATTATGTAGATGAGAGAGGCGGACAAGAGTCTGCTAATATGCGAGAACAGTATTTACAAAAAGCTTTAAAAGATGTACCAGAAGATGCTTATAAGATATTGCTTGCTCATCATTCTATTTTTATAGATGAGGCTTTTAAACATAATATAAATTTGACTTTAACAGGTCATACACATGGAGGACAATTTGCTTTTTTAGGTATACCTATCATTCCTATGTTTAAATACATGCGTGGAAGATTTGAGCAGAATAACTCCATTGGTTATGTAAGCAATGGTGCAGGCAGTTGGTTCCCTTATCGCATTGGTTGCCCACCAGAAGTTACTTTCTTTAATTTTAAAGCTTAAAAAATATCATATTGTATTTTGAAATTTTGAAGATTTTGGGGTGATATGATGAACGATATAGCAAAAATGCAAGAGCTTTGGCAAGAAATGAGTTCATGGATGACAACATATATGAAATCTTTTTATTCGCCAGAAGCAGCAAAGACAGCAAAATCTCATTTGGAGATAAAATCAGCAAAGACGATATTTTTTGATGATGCCCAAATTGTAGATGGCATAATATTAAAAGAAAAACATACATGGATGGTTGTAAAAAACTGCGAAAATTTAGCTAAGCATTTGAATTTAAATGAACATGATAGTTTGTTAGCTAAAATGATAGGTTTATTCCATGATGTAGGTCGCTTTTATCAGTTCACAGTATATCGCACCTTTAATGATGCCTTATCTGAAAATCATGCTAAATTAGGTCTAAAAGTTATAAAGGATTTACCTTTTATGGCTAAATTAGATGAAGAAGATTTAGCGACTTTAAAATTTGCCATAGGTAATCATAATGCTAAAGAAATAGCGCCTACAGAAAATCAAAGGCATTTAGCTTTTGCTAAATTAATTCGCGATGCTGATAAAATAGATATTTATCGCGTATTAAAACCATTTTTAGGACCTACAGATGGTACAGGTTGTAGCCCTGACTTTGTGGATTTATTTGTAGCAGGCAAGCAATGTGATTACACAAAAATGAGAACACAAGATGATAGAAAACTTGTGCGTTTGATGTGGGTATATGATGTATATTTTGCATGGTCATTACAGCAGATTGTAGAACAAAATTATATTGAAGATATAATCAATAATCTAGTTCAAGATGAAAAAATGATGCAAGGTATTACTCGTTTGCGCAATTATATCCAAGAAAAACTACAAACGAAAGATATTTGGCAAGGTTAAAGCTGACAAATAATAGTTTATCATGATATCATATAAGATAAACTATAATTTGATAAAAGAAGGGGAAAAAATAATGGCAGAATTAATGGCTTCTAATTTTGTGCATAATGCTATTGATGAAGATTTAAAAGAAGGTAAATATACTGAAGGAATACATACACGTTTTCCTCCAGAACCAAATGGATATTTACATATTGGACATGCAAAATCCATATGCTTAAATTTCGGTACAGCTCAAAAATATAATGGTCTTTGTAACCTTCGTTTTGACGATACTAATCCAGTAAAAGAAGATGTAGAATATGTAGATTCTATTCAAGAAGATGTAAAATGGTTAGGTTTTACATGGAAAGATAGAAAATACTATGCTTCTGATTATTTTGAAAAACTCTATGATTATGCAGTAGAGTTAATCAAAAGAGGTAAAGCTTATGTAGATGATTTAACAGCAGATGAAATCCGTGCTTATCGTGGCACTTTGACTGAAGCTGGTAAAGAATCTCCATATCGTAACCGCAGTGTAGAAGAAAACTTAGATTTATTTACACGCATGAAAAATGGTGAATTCGCTGATGGCGAAAAAGTTTTACGTGCAAAAATCGATATGGCTTCACCTAATATCACTATGCGTGACCCAGTTATCTACCGTATAGCGCATATTTCTCATCATCGTACAGGTGATGCATGGTGCATTTATCCAATGTATGACTTTGCTCATCCATTATCTGATGCTATCGAAGGTATTACACATTCCATCTGTACTTTAGAATTTGAAGATCATCGTCCACTTTACGATTGGCTTTTAGACAGTCTTGGTTTTGACGTAAATACACGTCCACGTCAGATTGAGTTTGCTCGTTTGAATATCACAAAAATGGTTATGAGTAAACGTAAACTTCGCCAATTAGTAGAAGGTGGTTATGTATCTGGCTGGGACGACCCACGTATGCCGACTATCTCTGGTCTTCGTCGTCGTGGTTATACAGCAGCAGCAATTCGCGATTTTTGTGAACGCATTGGCGTAGCTAAGGCAAATAGCTTAGTAGATGTAGCAATGCTTGAACATTGTGTGCGTGAAGATTTAAATGCTCATGCAAACCGTATCATGGCAGTGCTTGACCCTATTAAAGTAGTAATCACAAATTATCCAGAAGATAAAACAGAAATGCTTGCTTGTGAAAACTTACCAAATACAGATGCTAAACATTATATGCCATTTAGCCGTGAAATTTATATTGAACGTGAAGACTTCATGGAAGAAGCACCAAAGAAATTCTTCCGCTTAAAACCAGAAGGCGAAGTTCGTTTGAAAAATGCTTATATCATCAAATGTGAAGAAGTTATAAAAGACGAACAAGGAAATATCGTAGAACTTCATTGTTCATATGACCCAGATTCAAAAACTGGTGGTAAAACAGCAGGACGTAAAATCAAAGGTACTATTCATTGGGTAAATGCTTCTACAGCTTTAGATGCACAAGTTCGCCTTTATGATTATTTATTAAATGATGAAGAAGGAGCAGTAAATGGAGATTTCATCGCTTCTTTAAATCCAAACTCTTTAGTAGTATTAGATAATTGTAAAGTAGAACCAAGTGTAAAATGGGCAGCACCTGGTACAAAATTCCAGTTCTTACGTCAAGGTTATTTCTGCGTAGACAAAGATAGCACAATGGATAATTTAGTATTCAATCGTGTAGTAGGTCTTCGTGATACATGGTCTAAAGTTGCTAAAAAAGGATAATTTTAATTTATAGATAGAGATAATAAAAAAGGGGAAAATAAAAAATAAAGTGAGGTTTATTCATGGACTCAACAGCTTGGATTGCACTTGCCATTTTCATGGTAGTGTATGTGTTCATCGTTTCGGAGAAAATTCACCGAACTGTAATTGCCCTAACTGGTGCAATGCTCATGATTGTATGCGGTATTTTAACTCAGGAGATGGCTATTCACCATATCGACTTTAATACTATCGGTCTTTTGGCTGGTATGATGGTAGTTGTAAATATCACAGGTGAAACTGGTCTATTTAATTATCTAGCAGTTTGGGCAGCTAAAAAAGTAAAAGCAGAACCACTAAAATTATTAGTAGCGTTGTCTTTTTTAACTGCAATATGTTCTGCATTCTTAGATAATGTAACAACAGTATTATTGACAGTGCCACTTACTTTCAGTATTACAAGACAGTTAAATGTACCAGTAAAACCATTCTTAGTAGCACAAATTTTGGCTTCTAATATCGGTGGTACATCAACACTCATCGGTGACCCACCAAATATCATGATTGGTAGTGCCGTACCAGAAATGGACTTTATGGCATTTATCACTAATTTATCTGGCGTATGTATAGTCACTTTTATCGTTACGATTGCAATATTATTATTCCTCTATCGTAAACAATTAGTTACAACAGATGAATTAAGAGCAAAAGTAATGGCCATGGACGAACGCCAAGAAATCAAAGATGCTACATTGCTCAAAAAATGCTTAGTAGTATTAGCTATGATCATCATTACATTCACAATGCACGCTCAATTGCATTTAGAGTCAGCAACAGTAGCACTCACTGGTGCATGTATTTTGATGCTCATCAGTATGGCTAGATATGAAAAGAAAATTGCCAATGTATTAAGTCATATAGAATGGCTAGCAATCTTCTTCTTTGCAGGCTTATTCATCTTAGTAGGTGGATTAGTAGAAACAGGCGTAATCAAATTATTAGCAGAAAAAGTATTAGAGATAACAGCAGGAGATTTAACAAGTACAACAATGCTCATTTTATGGCTAAGTGCAATAGCTTCTGCATTTATTGATAATATACCATTTGTGGCGACTCTCATACCAATGATCAAAGATATGGGAGCAATGGGAATGACAAATCTAGAACCACTATGGTGGGCGTTATCATTAGGAGCATGTCTTGGTGGAAATGGAACACTAATAGGTGCAAGTGCTAACGTAGTAGTAGCAAGTATGGCAGCAATCCATGGAGAAAAAATTTCCTTTGCCAAATACTTTATGGTAGCTTTCCCAATTATGATTTTATCTATTATTATAAGTAGCATTTACTTATACTTATTCTATCTATAATTTAACAAAAATATTAAAATAAAAAGCCCTTTACTAAGTTATTATCATTTAACATAGTAAAGGGCTTTTTATGTTCATAAATCTTTATTTACTTTTCTTTGGTGGGCAAAGAAAAGTAACAAAAGAATACCCACCGCAGATAAAATTTTAGTTTTGAAAATAATTATCGCTTC
>NZ_CFQVBI010000083.1:0-27380 GCF_986095205.1 Megamonas sp.
AAAACAATGATATCGAATCATTGTTTTTTAGCGAGCTTATATCCCCATAAATAAATTTAGGGGCTTTACGCTCGCATTTGGTAAAGTCCTTTGACTTTACTTATTTTTTTTGCTATATTATATAGACCAATTGTTATATTTTTATAAAAAGGAGTATAAACATGTCTACAATGTCAAAAACAGATGCTAATATTAGCGAAAATAAAAATAATATTTTAATTACACTTTTAGCTTCAATCTGCTCATTAGGTCCGCTTGCTACTGATATGTATTTGCCAGCATTGCCTCAAATGACACTTGATTTTGCAACTACACCATCTATTATTCAATTAACACTTACATCTTGGCTTATTGGTCTTGCCATAGGGCAAGTCATAGCAGGACCATTAAGTGATATTTATGGCAGAACAAGACCTCTTGTTTTCGGTTTGATAATTTTTACTATCTCTTCTGTAGCTTGTATTTTTGCCCCATCTATTGAGCTTTTTATCTTTGCTCGTTTTATTGGTGGCTTTGCTGCTTCTTCCGCTTTAGTTGTCAGTCGTGCTATTGCCAGTGATATCTATAAAGGAACAATGCTCACTAAATTCTTAGCTACGGTAATGATTATTCAAGGTCTTGCTCCTATAATTGCGCCAGTACTCGGTGGTCAATTATTGCGTTTCTTCTCCTGGATAAGTGTTTTTGTTATTTTAACTCTTGCCGGCATCGGTATTACTCTTTTATCACTATTAAAATACAAAGAAACTCTTCCTGAAGAAAAACGTTTAAAAGGCGATATTGCCCATATTGTTAAAGTATTTTTCAGTTTATGTGCTAGACCTTATTTTGCTAGCTTATGTGCTATTCAATTCTTTGTTTTCTGTTCCTTGTTCGCTTATATATCTGGCATGCCTTTCATGCTTCAAGGTATTTATAATTTCACACCACAAGATGTTTCTCTCGTTTTTGCTTTCGTCGGTATCGGTATGATGATAGCTGGTAAAATCACTAATATTTTAACAGGTCGCATACCTGACTCTAAATTATTACTTATAGGACTTTGCCAAGGTTTGATTTTTGGTATATTATTTTTAGTAGGAATTGTTTTAGATTTTTCTATATATGTATTGATTATTTTATTGCTATTAACTCAAACAGCATTACCACTCACTGCTTCCACTAGTTTCTCACTTGCTATGCAAACTCAAAAGAAAGTTGCTGGTAGTGCTTCTGCATTACTCGGATTTTTCTCCACAATCTCTGGTGGTTTCGTAGCACCTATTGTAGGTATTGGTGGTGGTACTACAGCTCTTCCTACAGCCTTAGTAATTGCTGTTGCTGAAGTTTTAGCATTGATTATCTTCTTAACTATCACTAGAAAATATGTTAAAACTATAGCTTCTAATACAAAAGGATAATTGCCTATGAAAACAAATACAAAAGATATCTTTATTGATACAGCCTCCTCTTTATTTGCTAATCAAGGATATCACGCCACAGGAATTAGTGAAATTCTCAAAAAAAGTAATGCTCCTAAAGGCTCACTTTATTATTATTTTCCCCAAGGAAAAGAACAACTTGCTCAAGAAGCTTTGCAAAAAACTGCTGAAAAAATTTCTACAGAAATTTTAGATGTATTAGCTAAAGCTTCTACACCGCTTGAAGGCTTGCAACAACATTTAATATATATTGCGCAAAAGATTGAAAAAGATTTATTTCAACCAAATGTTTCCATAAGTCTAATAGCTTTAGAAACTTTTTCTTCTAATGAAATAATACGCCTAGAATGCGAACGTACTTTCCAGCAAATTCAAAATATCTATAAAAACAGTTTTTTAAAAATGAATTTGCAAGAAGATTATGCTGATTTTCTAGCTATGACTATGGTCATGCTGACAGAAGGTGCCATTACTTTATCTCTGACTAAAAAAAATACTCAACCTTTACATCAATTAGCTAATAATCTACCTTTATTTATAAATTTTAATAATCTTTTAGGGGAAAATTATGCTAAATAATGATGATTTTAATTTATTAAATACACTTTTTCCTGCATGGCAACAATTAACTACTAAACAACAACAAATCATTTCTCAAAATGCTTCTTTAATTCAAGTAAAAAAAAATAATTTTGTGCATACAACTAAAGAAGGTTGTTCTGGTATTTTAATCATCAAAAAAGGACAATTGCGAGTTTATACTTTATCTGAGCAAGGTAAAGATATCACTTTTTATCGCTTAAATGATGGCGATATTTCCATATTATCTGCTTCTTGTGTGATTAAAGATATTACGTTTGACATTTACATTGAAGCTTTAACTGATTGCGAGCTTATTCAAATCTTGCCTTGTGCTTTTGCTAAGGTCATGAATGAAAATATCTATCTTGAAGCCATCACTTATAAACTTGCTACTAAGCGTTTATGCACTGTAACCTGGGCTATGCAACAGATGATGTTCACCAGTTTTGATAAAAGACTTGCTGAGTTTTTACTCAATGAAAGTAATACTACTAATTCTGATGAAATCAATATGACTCATGAACAAATAGCCAAATTAATGGGTTCAGCTCGTGAAGTAGTAACGCGTATGCTCAAATATTTTTCTACTGAAGGATATGTAGAACTCACTCGTGGAAAAGTAAAAATCATAAATAAACAAGCACTAGAAAAACTCTAGTGCTTTTGTTTTTGTTTTTATGCTAAAATATTAATTATTATATATTGTCTTGGAGGTAATTTAATGAAAATAATTGTAGGTCTTGGCAATCCTGGTAATGAATATGCCAAAACCCGCCATAATGTCGGTTTTATGCTCGTTGATGCACTAGCTGAGCATCTTAATATAAATCTTTGGAAAGATAAATTCAATGCTCAAATTGCGGAAGGTCGCATTGGCACTGAAAAAATTTTACTAGTTAAACCGCAAACTTATATGAATAATAGCGGTGAAGCCGTTGGTCCTTTAATGCGTTGGTATAAAGTAACTCCAGAAGATATCATTGTAGCTCATGATGATATGGATATCCCTGCTGGCACTATTCGCATTCGCAAAAAAGGTAGTTCTGGCGGACACAATGGTATAAAATCTTTAATCGCTCATTTAGGCAGTGAAAATTTCCCACGTGTAAGACTCGGTGTTGGTAGACCTCTTCCTGGTTGGAGCGTAGTAAATCATGTTCTTGCTCCATTTCCTCAAGAAGATAAAACAGCTGTAGATGAAGCGATCAAATATCTTATCCCTGCTGTAGAATGTATCGTTAATGATTCTGTCGATATGGCTATGAATAAATACAATCCTAAAAAAGCAAAGAAAAATAAAGTAAAACAGGAGGATAAAAATAATGGCTGATATTCGTGCATTATATGCTGATGAAGATGGTAATATTCTAGATGCCCCAAAAGGTTTCCAAGCTTTAGCTAGAACTGGAACAGATATCATCGAACTTTCCCCAGATGATTTAATTCCACTTCCAGAATCTGCTGATTTAATGTTTTTACCAGACCGTTTACCACTTGCCAAATACGGTGATGAAATCATGCCTATCATGGGCAATGCCGTAGCTGCCATCTTGCCTGCTGGTTATACTCGTTTATATATGCCAGCTTTCAAAAAAGAAGATGACGCTCAAATGCTCCCACTTTACGGCTATACTGCTGTTGTTGTCTATAAAGATGAACTTTATGTAGCAGCTATGTACACTGATGAAAATGATAAATGGGACCCTGCGCATTACAATACTCGCAATTTGCATAAATTAGTTAAACGCGTTCAAAAAGATTTACCAGATAATCGCCTTGTTGAACATTTAGGTAATTGTTCTTTAACATGGCATTGTTGCACAGCTCAAAATCTATTTTATCGCCGTTGGGAAGCTGGTATTCCATCTTCTCCAGTTTGCAATGCTAATTGTTTTGGTTGTATCTCTCTTCAACCTGCTGAATGCTGTCCATCTCCACAAAGTCGCATAAAATTCCGTCCTACACCAAAGGAAATTGCTCAAATCGGTATCTATCATTTAGAAACAGCACCTGACGCTATCATCAGTTTTGGTCAAGGCTGTGAAGGTGAACCATCTCTTGCTGTAGATAATATCGTACCCGCTATTGAAAAAATCCGCAAAAAAACAGACAAAGGTCAAATCAATATAAATACTAATGCCGGCTATACAGAAGGTATCAAACGCATTGTTGATGCTGGTCTTGATAGTATGCGTGTAAGTATTATCAGTGCTATTCCTGAAAATTACAAAGCTTATTATCGCGGTAGTTATGAACTTGATAATGTAAAAGAATCCATTCGCTACGCTCATGAACATGGCGTGCATATTTCTTTAAATATGCTTTATTTCCCTGGCTTTAATGATAGCGAAAGTGAATTTAAAGCATGGAAAGAATTTTTACATGAAAATCCTGTAAATATGATTCAAATCCGCAATTTAAATATCGACCCTGATGCTTTTGCCGAAATCATGCCACCATTTACTAAAGCTATCGGCACTAAAGAATTTATTCGCCAATTACACGAAGAATTCCCTGATATCGTCATTGGTAATTTTAGTCATTATCAAAAAGGAGAATAAATCATGGTCATCAATCCTAGAGTAGAAATGATGCCAACTGAAGAAAAAGTTGAACTCATTTTACAACGCTTTCGTAAAAATCTTCGTTGGGCATTAGAAAAATCCTCTTTCTACAAAAAGAAATACAATGGTCTTGATATTCATGCTGAAGATATAAAAACTTTATCTGATATAAGAAATCTCCCTGTAACGACTAGAGATGAACTTATTCAAGCATCTGCCTTTGATTTATTAACAGGCCCACTTAGTCAGACTTTGCGTTTTAACCGAACAATCAGCGGTTTATATCGCGGTTTTACAGCAGACGATATTGCACGCAATATCGATATCGCTATCAGACCTTTAGCTAGCAATGATATCAATAAAACATCAACTTTGATTATCTGTGGTAATTATAGCTCTCAATATTTATTGGACTTACATTATGCAGCTGAAGCATTAGGTGCTACAGTACTTCCTTGTAATAGCGTAGATGCTGCTATTGATGTTATTGGCATTTTCAATGCTACATCTTTAATCATCAGTGCTAAAAATTTAAAAACCATGATTGAACGAAATGTTGATCACTTACCGCCAAAAATCATTGTTTTAATTGATAACTTCCAAGATACAACACTTGATGAAATCGAACATCATTTCCATCATCCATTAGCTAAAGTCTATATGTCTAAGTACTTTGGCTTTGCAGGTATCATTTTCACTTGTGAACATAATCATGTTCATGTACAAGATGATTATCTCTATCCAGAAGTTGTTGATAATAAATTAGTCATTACTCCTTTAACATTTGAAGCAATGCCTATCATTCGCTTCCAGACTAAACTCACAGCTTCTATTGATTATAAACATACTTGCGAATGTGGTCGTACTTTTGCCACTATACAATTAGAAAAATAAATCTCAATATATTTAATTTAGGAAAGGGATACTTTATGAAAATCATGCACTTGTCCGACCTTCATCTCGGTAAAAATCTCAATGGTTTTTCTCTATATGAAGACCAAAGGCATATCCATAAACAAATATTTCAAATAGCAAAAGAAGAAGCTATTGACGCTGTTATGATTGCTGGCGATGTATTTGATAAATCCGTTCCTACCAATCAAGCTATACAATTATTTGATGAATTTTTAACATCTTGGGCAGAGTTACATCTGCCCGTTTTTATTATCAGCGGTAATCATGATAGTGCCCAACGTGTAGCTTTTGGAGCGAATTTATTTAAAGACAATAATATTTTTATCTCACCCATTTATGACGGCAAAATTTCTCATATCACTTTAAAAGATGAACATGGCAATATTAATTTTTATCTTTTGCCATTTATTAAACCAGCTATTGTAAGAAGTTATTTTCCTGATGAAGAAATCACTTCTTATAATCAAGCAGTAAAAATAGCTCTAAAGCAAATATCTTTAAATCCAAATGAACGCAATATTTTAATCGCTCATCAATTCGTAACAGGTGCTTACACTTGCGACTCTGAAGAAATTATCGTCGGCGGTATAGATAATGTCGATGCCCAATTATTTCAAGATTTCGATTATGTAGCACTTGGTCATTTGCATACACCGCAAAATGTTTTAAATGAAAAAATTCGTTATTGCGGAACTTTATTAAAATATTCTTTTTCAGAAGCTAATCAAGAAAAAACTGTTACTATCCTTAATTTTCCACAGAAAAACAAATTGACTATTTATGAAAAAAAACTTTCATTTCTTCATGATATGCGTAAATTAAAAGGCTCTTATGCAGAATTAACGCTAAAGAGTAATTATGAACAGACGAATACAGATGATTATTTGGCTATAACACTCACTGATGAAGAAGATATTCCTGATGCCATCAATCGTCTGCGTTCTATCTATCCTAATATCATGCAACTGACCTATGATAACCTTCGCACCAAAACAGTTCAAAATATCGAAACTACAGATATTGCCAATTTAAAAACGCCATTAAATCTCTTTGAAGAATTATATTACAAACAAAATAATCAAAATTTAAATGATAAGCAAATAGATATTTTACAAGAATTAATCCAAGATATCTGGGAGGGAAAATAATGCGTCCTTTGAAATTAACTATATCAGCTTTCGGTGCTTATGCTGATAAATGCGAATTGGATCTGAGTCTATTAGGCAATAAAGGTATCTATCTAATCAGTGGCAATACAGGTGCAGGCAAAACCACAATTTTTGATGCTATTACTTTTGCCCTCTATGGTCATACTAGTGGTGGTATCCGTGAAAATGAAATGCTTCGCAGTAAATATGCCGATAAAAACACACCTACATTTGTAGAAATGGCTTTTTTATACAACAATGAGTCATACACTATTCGCCGTAATCCTGAATATCTTCGCCCTGCCAAAAAAGGAAATGGCTTCGTCAAAGAAAAAGCTCAAGCAGAATTTTATCCACCCAATCAACAGCCAATAACAGGCATAAAAGAAGTAAACTCTGCCATAAATGAGTTAATCGGTCTTGATGTAAATCAATTTACACAAATAGCCATGATTGCTCAAGGAGAATTTTTAAAATTAATCCATGCTTCGACAAAAGAACGCAGTGATATTTTCCGCAAAATCTTCAATACTAAACCATATCAACAATTACAAGAAAAATTAAAAGAACGCTTCAATGCTCTCAAAAAAGATTTTCTCTTGATTGATAATAGTATTAAGCAATATATAGAAACAATCATACTTCCTGAAAATATGAATTATGACTTCAATCCCTTGATGCCTAAAGATTGCCTTATAAATCTAGAACAAATCATTAATCAAGATAAAAATGATTTAAAACAATTAGAAAAAGATTTTACGGTTTTAGAACAAAATATCAAAGAAAATGAAAAAATTATAAATACTGCTATTAATCAACAGCAGATACAGCAAAAAATCAATGAATATCAGTCAGAATTAACAACTAAAACAAAAACGCTCCCTAATATTCAAGAAAAATTATCCCTAGTACAAAAAGATTTTGAAATAAAATCCACTTCATTAAATGTAAATATTGCCAAATTAACAGAAGAATTACCTAAATATCAATATATATCTAAACAGCAAAATCTCTTACAAACAGCAAAAAAAGCATTGCAAAGCAAACAGCAACAAATGGCAAATGATGAAACCACTTTAGCAAAATTAACGCAAACTATAAATGATATACAAACAGATTTAAAAACTCTAACAGATGTAAATGTACAGATTGAACAAACAAATTCTGCACAAAAAGAAAATAATCAACGACTACAAAATTTAACAAAACTCTCTACACTACTTGAAGAATATAAACAAACATCTTTAAAACACAGAGAATATAAGACAAAATGGCAACAACAACAGGCAAAACTTGCTGAATTAGAGCAAATTTATACTCAACAAAATCACTTGTTTTTGGCAGAACAAGCAGGCATTTTAGCCAAAGATTTAAAACCATACACACCTTGCCCTGTTTGCGGTTCTACAAATCATCCACAATTAGCCAAAATATCTACGTTGGCACCAACTCAAGCTGAGCTTGAACAATTAAAAAATAAACGCGATATTTTCTCCCAAAAATTGAATGAAATTACCCAATTAGCTAGCGAATTAAATGGTAAATTGCATAATCTTTTTACGGAAATAAAAGCACAAGCAGAAAATATTTTAGGTAACTTCACTCAAAAAACTATCTTTCATGATGTAGAAATAAAAAAATGTGAACTTCTAAACGAAAAAAATCAGCTTAATAAACAATTAATCCAGTTAAATAAATTAAGCCAAAAACAAATAAACTTAAATGCACAATTAGAAAAAAATCTATTATTACAAAAAAATTTAGAGCAAAAACTTCTAACATTAAATACTTCTATCGTCAAAGAAAATACAGATATTGAAATCTTAATAACTGAAATCAATACCTTGACTAAAGCTCTTTTATTCACTGATGAAAATGAAGCTAGAAAGCAACTTCAAAAATATAAACAAACACAAAATTATTTACAACAAAATCTCGCTACTGCTCAAACTGAATTTGATAGATTAAATCAATCACTTGTAGAAATCAAAGCTAAAATCGCCTCACTACAAACACAACTCACACCTCAAAATTATGATTTAAACGAATTAGAAAAAATTCAACAAGAATATTTAGCAACAAAAGAAAATTTAATGCCTCAAATACAGAAACTGCATACTAGAATTACTACTAATTACCAAATTCAACAAAAATTAATGAAAAAAATCGAACTATTAGATGATAAACAATCCCTTTATAGCAATATACAAGCACTCTACACTACAGCTACAGGTTCAGTTGCCGGCAAAGAACGCATTATGCTTGAAACTTATGTACAAATGCACTATTTCGATCGAATTTTAATTCGAGCTAATACTCGTTTGATGATGATGACACAAGGTCAATATGAATTAGTGCGCTGTAAATCAAGTGAACAACTTCGCTCGCAAACTGGTTTAGAATTAGATGTAATCGACCACTACAACGGTACGACTCGCAGTGTAAAAACTCTATCTGGTGGCGAGTCCTTCAAAGCTTCCTTATCTTTAGCTCTCGGTTTATCTGATGAAATTCAATCTTTTGCCGGTGGCATTCATTTAGATACTATGTTTATTGATGAAGGGTTTGGCTCTTTAGATAGTGAATCACTTGCTCAAGCAATCAAAGTTCTTTCTCAATTATCTCAAGGAAATAAATTAATCGGTATCATCTCTCATGTAGATGAATTAAAAGAAAAAATTGATAAACAAATTCAAATCACCAAAAATCATGAAAAAGGTAGCACGGCTAAAATCCTTATTTAACAAGGCTTTTAGCCCCTTTTTTTTACAAAGCAAAAAAACTTTAATTTTTTTCAAAAAAAGTGTTGACATTTGTTTCAAAGTTCTATATAATAATCTACGTTGTCAAGCGACAACAACGCAATACGGTTCACTAGCTCAGTTGGCAGAGCACCTGACTTTTAATCAGGGTGTCCCGAGTTCGAATCTCGGGTGAGCCACCATTACAATGGCGCGTTGGTCAAGTGGTTAAGACACCGCCCTTTCACGGCGGCTTCATGGGTTCGAATCCCATACGCGTCACCATATTTGGGCGATTAGCTCAGCTGGGAGAGCGCTTGCCTTACAAGCAAGATGTCAGCAGTTCGATCCTGTTATCGCCCACCACTACGGCCCGGTAGTTTAGTTGGTTAGAATGCCGCCCTGTCACGGCGGAGGTCAGGGGTTCAAGTCCCCTTCGGGTCGCCATTTTTATTTGCCTCGGTAGCTCAGTCGGTAGAGCAGGGGACTGAAAATCCCCGTGTCAGTGGTTCGATTCCGCTCTGAGGCACCATTTTTTTATTTGGGCGGTTAGCTCAGCTGGGAGAGCGCTTGCCTTACAAGCAAGATGTCAGCAGTTCGATCCTGTTACCGCCCACCATAATGAAATATCTACACTACCCTCTCTCATTAAAGGGTAGTTTTTTTATACCCAAATTTAAGTATTTATGATAAACTTTCTATATAAAATTATTTTTACCAAAATTTGATAAAGGAGTCTGCTATATGATTAAATGGATTATCTCCGATATGGACGGTACTTTACTTGTTGAACCTAATAAATTACCTGATGATTTTGATGAAATTATGGATTTATTAAAACAACATAATATTATGTTTTCACCTGCTAGCGGACGCCAATATCAAGCACTTGTTTCCCAATTTCCTAAATATAAAGATGATTTACTTTTTATTTCTGAAAATGGAACTTATGTCTGCCAACATGATAAAGAAATTTTTTCTGCTACATTACCAGATACTGCTGTACAAAAAATTATTGATGAAACTGCAAAATTACCAAAAGTAGAAATTGTATTAAGCGGTAAAAAAGGTGGCTATATCATCTCTCAAAATAAAGAATTTCATGATGAATTAAATCTTTATTACACTCAGTATAAAATTCTTCATGATTTTTCTGAAGTTGATGATGAAATTATTAAAATTTCTCTTTGTGATTGTTTTAATCGCGATTCTTTAAATAATGTCTATAAAAAATTCTTACCTTTAGCTGATGAAATGCAAGTAGTTTTAAGCAGTGATATTTGGGTGGATATCATTCCTCTAGGCATTAACAAAGGTGTAGCTATCCAAAAATTACAGAAAAAATTAAATATAAAACCAGAAGAATGTGTCGCTTTTGGCGATTATTTAAATGATTATGAAATGATGCAATCTGTATATTATAGTTATGCTATGGAAAATGCCATTCCTGAATTAAAGAAAGTAGCTCGCTATATAGCACCACCAAACTATAAAAATGGTGTAGTTAAAACAATTCGTCAATTACTTGCTCAACAAGAAAGTAATCATTGATTAAATATCAAATAGAAAGAAGCTAATATTATGAAATTAGATTATCATATGCATTTTGAATATGGCTCTTATGATGAAAATTGGGTCAAAGGATTTTTTGATAGTGCCAAAGACCATGGATTGACAGAAATCGGCATCTCCGAACATAGCCATACTTTTCCTGAATTCAAAGATTTATATTATCAAGATTTAATTTTAGATGATAGCTTTGTAGGTAAATTCCAACAGCAATGGTTAAAGAAAAATAAATTCAAATACACTTTAGATGATTATTTTAACTTTATGGCAAAATTGCGAAAATTAGGCTACAAGGTTAAAACAGGAATTGAAGTATGCAATTTCCAAGACCAAGAAAAAGTAAAAAGTATTTTAGCACCATATGATTTTGACTATATCATTGGCTCTATCCATTTTCTTCATGGTTGGGCTTATGATTCTTCAGAAATAAAAGATGAATGGAATAATCATACTTTAGAAGAAATCTATGATTGGTATGCACAAGAAGTTGAAAAACTCTGTGCTAGTAAAATCTATGATGTTTTAGGTCATCCATTTAATATTCGTTTATTTAAAAATATACCAGATTTTGATGTTACACCTTATTTAGTCCGTGTAGCTAAAGCTGTTAAAGAAGCTAATATGGCTATCGATATCAATACTGGTACTTTATATCGCTATCCTATAGCTGAAATTTCACCATATCCTGATTTTATGAAAATCGCTGTAGAATACAATCTTCCTATTATCACTTCTTCTGATGCACATAAACCAGAACATTGTGGTAATCATATTGATGATGCTATTTCATATGCTAAATCTTTTGGCTATAACCAATCTATACGTTTTGCAAAAAGACAACGTGAATTTGTAGAACTAGGATAATATAATTAAAAGGACGATAACTTTTAATAGTTATCGTCTTTTTTTATTAATATATTTTTTTAACTTTAAAACCATGTTCATGTAAGCTATGAGTAATTTGTTGAATATGCTCTATACCATTTGTTTCAACAGTTACTTCAAGCACTACTTTCTTGAAGCTATCTGTTACTTTAGCCTGATTGTGGTCTAGTTTAATTACATTGGCATTTAAATCTGCTAAAATTTGAGAAATCGCCAATAACTGACCAGGTTTATCTGGAAGTTGTACACTAAAGCAAAATACTCGACCACGAGCGATTAAAGCTTTATCAATAAGTGCTGAAATTGTAGAAATATCAATATTACCACCACTTACGATAGCAGCCACTTTCTTACCTTTGAATTGTAATTTTCTGCTAGCTGCTAAAGATAATACGCCCGCACCTTCAGCAATCAATTTATGTTTTTCAATCAAAGATAATAAAGCTGACATAATTTCAAATTCAGAAACGGTAATTACTTCATCTACATATTTTTTAATGAATTCAAATGTTACATCACCTGGTGTTTTTACTGCTGTACCTTCTGCTACAGTATCAACGCTTGGCAAAGATACTACTTTATTTTCCTGAAGTGATGCTTTGATACAAGCTGCTCCACAAGGTTCTACACCGATTACTTTTACATGTGGATTTACCATTTTAGTCGCAAGTGCTACACCACTGGCAAAACCGCCACCACCGATAGGTACTAAAATCGCATCAACATCTTTTAAATCGTCAATGATTTCTAAAGCTGTAGTACCTTGACCTAAGATAACTTCGATATCATTAAATGGGTGAATAAATGTATAATTGAATTCTTGTTGTAATTCTACTGCTTTTGCTGCCGCATCATCAAAACTATCTCCAGATAATACAACTTCTGCTCCATAAGCACGAGTTGCTTCTACTTTTAATAATGGAGTAGTCGCTGGCATAACAATTACAGCCTTAACGCCTAATTGTTGAGCTGCATAAGCTACACCTTGAGCATGATTACCAGCTGAAGCTGCAATTACACCATGAGCTTTTTGTTCTTCACTCAACTGACTAATGCAGTTATACGCTCCGCGAAGTTTGAAAGAACCTGTTTTTTGCAAGTTTTCAGGTTTTATATATATATCATTATGTGATAAATTGGAAAAATAATCACTGTAGATTAATTTAGTTTTGTATATAACACCATCTAAATTTTTAACAGCACGATACACATCAGCTATAGTTGTTTTTTCTACTATTTCCTGTGGTGTTAATTTTACTTCTACTTGCTCTTTAGCCAATAAAACCATCTCCTTTTTGTTTACTTAAAATTATGTAGATGTTTTCTATTATATCATAAAATTAACAACTTTACATATATAAAAAATTGTAAATAAAAAAAGTGATGAATTAAACTCCTATTTAGTCTAATTCATCACTATTATTTTTATTAGTTAAATAAATATCCAGATGGGTCTACAGCTTGTCCATTTATGCGAACTTCATAATGTACATGAGGGCCTGTTGAAAAGCCTGTACTTCCCATGTAAGCAATAATCTGTCCACGTTTTACTTGTTGACCAGCAGATACTACTACATAAGAAGCATGTCCATAACGAGTCATCACTCCGTTGCCATGATCGATATCTACCATATTGCCATATCCGCCAGAATTCCAACCAGCAATGCTGACAACGCCATCAGCTGTTGCTCTGATTGGTGTTCCCATATCATTTGCAATATCAATACCAGGGTGGAAATCGCTACCACCCCAACGAAGACCATATGGTGAACTTACTACACCTTTAGCTGGCCAAATAGATGGAGTAATAGATATAGTCTGATTAGCAATTGCTACTTGCTGACGTTTCATCATGATAGCAGTCTGCAAACGTTTCTTCAATTCTTCCATATTATTTAATTTACCATTCATTGTATTTTCTACAGTATCTAAGGTAAGACGTACATTTTCTATAGTAGGTGTTTGCGGATAAGGTCCACCTTGTCCATTTTGTTCTGGATTTACACTATCTCCATTATTTCCTTCTGGAATTTCTATACCAGATAATTGTTTTAATTCATTTTCCAAATTATTTAATTGGTCCATATCTTCTTTTAAGCTATTAGCTTTTTTATCAAGTTCAGATAATTGTTGCTGTTGAAGTGCATTTGCTTCTTGCAATTCTTGTAAATGCTGTTTATCTGCTTGATTATTGAAATATACATAACCTGCAAAACTCAATGAACCAACGACTAATACTATCATAATAACTACAGATGCCATCACATATCTGAGCATATTTTTACTTATAGTAAATAATTTTACATCATCTGTTTTATTAGGTATGATTTTTATTGTATATTCATCATTTTTTACTACTTTTTTATCTTCTTTTATATCTTCTATTTCTGTTTCTGTATTATTTTGTTCAGTAGCTTGTTTATTTAACTCTTCCTGACTCAAAACTTAAACCTCCTGTATCTTTAAATAATAAATAATAGTAAACATTTATTTCCTAATTTCTTATTATAACATAAATAAAAAGCATTTTGCCTTGCAAATAGCCAAGCAAAATGCTTTTTTTCATTAAAATTCAATTAAGATTTTATCTAATTTCCCTACAACTTTCTCTTTTTACTAAAAAATACGGCACAATAATTTTTGTCGCAAATAAATTAGGATTTTCTATATGCTTACTAAGCTGAGAAGCCGCTTCTACTCCCAATTGATAAGCATTTATATCTATAGATGTCAATTGTGGATTCATCATACGAGCAAAGATAGAATTATTAAAACTTATGATGGATAAATCCTCTGGCACTTTTAAATTGCATGCAGAAATCAAATTACCTATAGAAACAGCTACAATATCATCATAAATCAATAAAGCAGTTGGTCGATTTTCACTAATTAACAAATCCTTAAGCTTATTATATTTTTCCTCAGAATTCAATGCAAATTCTAAACAATAATTAGGATTATATTCAATATTATGTTCACTTAATGCTAATAAATATCCGGCTTTTCGATCGCTAGAAAATACCTTGTAATTATCTGTACCTATATAAGCAATTTTCTTATGACCTAAAGATATAAGATATTCACATGCTTCTTTTGCAGCTTGCACATTATCATTATCTACATAGATAGTATCATTTATCATCTTTGTAGCTTTACCAATCAATACAAATAACAATTTTTGCTCATACATATAATTAATTATTGAATCATCTATATTTGAATATAAAAAGATAAATCCATCTGCCTCTGAAGCTTTTATACTTCTTATCAATTCTTCATCAGTTTCACCTGTTATTACTAATAAAGTATATTGCTTTTTATTACAATATTTACCAATTCCCTTTATAGCTTCTAAATAAAAAGGATTTTCATAAACATCTGTTTTACTTTTAGGAAATACTACACCTATTTTGCGCATACTAATATTCTGTTGTAAATTATTTTGCTCGTAACCTAATTCTTCCATCGCTTTTTTTACTCTGTCTTTTGTTTCTTGACTAATTGATGGATGATTTTTACACGTTCTTGATACGGTTGATGGTGATACCCCAGCCAATTTCGCGACATCTTTAATTGTAACTGCCATAAAAATTCTCCTCTATATCTATAATAAAAAATTCGTCTTTTATATCTATAAATATTAAACCACATTTCTATATTTTACGCAACTATTTACGCAATTATTTGCATATAAATTGCGTAAATTATTTTATTTTTAATGCAATTATTTCGTAAAATTTATTGCAATTTTTCGCAAAACTCTTTATAATAAAAATATAATCATTACTGAAGCGATTTTAAAGATATTTGCAATGTATGCAATAAAAATTATGAGGAAGTGTTTTTATGGAAAGTAAATCCCTACAACTTTTATCACCAATTACGGGAAAAACAATACCACTTACAGAAGTTCCTGACCCTGTATTTTCTACAAAAATGATGGGTGATGGTATTGCAATCATTCCATCAGAAGGTAAAATCTACAGTCCTGTTGATGGTGAAATCACTATGATTGCAGCAACAAAACATGCCTATGGCATCAAAGCTGATAATGGATTAGAACTACTCATTCATTTTGGCTTGGAAACAGTAGCTTTAAATGGTGAAGGCTTTACTGTTCACGTGCAAGCTGGCGATAAGATAAAAGCTGGCACATTAATTGCCGAAGTAGATTTTTCTTTCATGCAACAAAAAAATATCAATTTAATTACACCATTTATCATTTGTGGTGGCATGGAAAACATGACATTAAACTGTAATTACAACGAAGTAACTCATGGTGAAGATGCCATCATAACTTTAACCATGCAAACCATGCAAAATGTGCAAAATTCCATGCAACAAGAAACAAAATCAACTGTAGAAGAAGCGCCAAAGAAAAAATTTCATATTGATTTTGATTTCTTACAAAAACTTGGCAAAGTGTTAATGACAGTTATCGCTGTTATGCCTGCTGCTGGTCTTATGATTTCTCTTGGTAAATTAATTCAAATGTGTGGTGCTGATATTTCCTTAATCATGATTATTGGTAACACTATGGAAAATATCGGTTGGGCAATTATCGGTAATTTACATATTTTATTTGCTGCTGCCATTGGTGGTTCATGGGCAAAAGAAAAAGCTGGTGGTGCCTTTGCTGCTATAATTGCTTTCATTTTAATCAATCGAATAACTGGTTCTATTTTTGGTGTAACTACAGATATGTTAAACCAAGCTGACGCTACAACTTATACTTTATTAGGTCAAATAATTCCTGTTAAAGGCTATTTTGTTGAAGTTCTTGGTGCAGCCGCTCTCAACATGGGTGTATTTGTCGGTATTATTTCTGGCTTTGTCGGTGGTATTGTCTACAATAAATACTACAATTTCCGCAAATTACCAGATTGTTTAGCCTTTTTTAATGGTAAACGCTTTGTACCTTTAATGGTCATCATTTATTCCGTCGTAATTTCTGTAATTCTCAGTTTTTTCTGGACTTATGTACAAACAGGTATTAATAATTTTGGTATTTGGATTGCTAATTCATCTTCTACTTATCCTGTACTTGCTCCATTTATTTATGGTACTTTAGAACGTTTACTTTTACCATTTGGTTTACATCATATGCTTACCATTCCAATGAACTACACATCTTTTGGTGGTACTTATCAACTTTTAACAGGTGCAAATGCTGGAACTTTTGTATTTGGACAAGATCCTCTATGGCTTGCTTGGGCAAATGATTTAATCAACTTCAAAAATATGGGTGATATGGCTTCTTACAATCAATTATTAAACGAAGTAACACCTGCTCGTTTCAAAGTTGGTCAAATGATCGGTGCTACTGGTATGTTGCTTGGTATCGCCTTAGCTATGTATCATCGTGTCGATAAAGATAAACGTCATAAATATAAATCCATGTTTGTATCCACTGCACTTGCTGTATTTTTAACTGGTGTAACTGAACCACTTGAATTTATGTTTATGTTTGCCGCTGTTCCTTTATATATCGTTTATGCAATTCTTCAAGGTCTAGCTTTTGCTATGGCTGGTATTATAGATTTACGCCTTCATTCTTTTGGCAATATTGAATTTATCACTCGTATTCCTATGTCTGTAAAAGCAGGACTTACTGGAGATATTATTAACTTTTTAATTTGTATTGTAGCCTTTTTTGCTATCGGTTATGTTGTGGCTTATTTCATGATTGGCAAATTTCAATTTGCTACACCTGGTCGTTTAGGTAATTATGACAGTATAAATAATGATGAAGATAATTCTAAAACTACTGTACAAGGCTCTGCTCAAGCTGAAGCTATTATTAAACTTTTAGGTGGTAGAGAAAATATCACTCTCGTTGATGCTTGTATGACCAGATTGCGTGTAACTGTTAAAGATATCAATAAAGTAGCAGATTTAGACCAATGGAAAAAATATGGTGCTTTAGGTTTAGTAAAAAAAGATAATGGCGTTCAAGCTATTTATGGGCCTAAAGCCGATGTTTTAAAATCTGATATCAATGACATTCTTTAAATATATCAATTGACGAGGTAATTTATATGAAATTACTAACACTTAATTCTCACAGTCTTTTAGAAGAAGATTATCTAAAAAAAACACAGATTTTTGTAGAAGAAATTCTTCAAGAAAATATTGATGTCTTCGCACTTCAAGAAGTCAATCAATCACATGATGACAAAATCTTAGCTAAAAATCCTCATAACTATTATGGTACATCAATTTTAAAGCAAAATAATCATGCGCTATATATTGCTGATTTACTAGCTAAACAAGGTAAAAACTATCATTGGATTTGGGAAGATTGTCATCTTGGCTATGACATCTATGATGAAGGTATTGCTATCTTTTCCAAATATCCCATTATAGATACAAAAGTAATTCCATTATCTAAAACACAAGATCATACAAATTATAAAACGCGTAAAGCTTTAGCTATTTGTTGTGAAGTAAATCAACAAAAAACATGGTTTATTTCTATGCATATGGGCTGGTGGAATGATGAAGAAGAACCATTTCAACGCCATTGGCAAAATTTAATTACAGCTCTAAAGCCAATTTCTCAAGATACTATTTTCTTAATGGGAGATTTCAATAATCGCAGTGATATCAAAGATGAAGGTTACAATCTTATTCTTAAAGATAAATGGTATGACTTGTATGAATTAGCTCAAATACGTGATGAAGGAATTACCAGTTCTTCTGGCATTGCTGGTTGGTTTTCTCAAAATAGTGAAGCTATCCGCATTGACTATATTTTTTGCAATAAAAAAATAAATGTACAATCTCAAAAATCTATATTTACTGGCATAGATAAACCTACTATATCTGATCATTTTGCTGTACTAACAGAATGTATAAAAGGAGTATAAAATCATGAGAGCAAGTGGCATTTTATTACCAATCTTTTCCCTGCCTGGTGGTCATGGAATTGGTTGCTTTAATCAAGAAGCTTATAAATGGATAGATTATTTAAAACAAGCTAAACAAAGTTATTGGCAAATATTGCCTTTAGGTGCAACTAGCTATGGCGATTCACCTTATCAATCATTTTCTACTTTTGCAGGAAATCCTTATTTTATTTCTTTAGATGATTTAGTAGCTAAAAATTGGTTAAATATCGATGAATTACCAATTCAAGAAGAAAATACTACTATTGATTATGCAAACTTATATCATACACGTTTTGATTTATTGAGATTAGCTTTTAAACGTAGTCATATCACAGATAATCATGATTTCCAATCATTTATAAATAATGAAGCATATTGGCTAAATGATTATGCTTTATTCATGGCAATAAAAGATTATTTAAATGGAATATCTTGGCAACAATGGCCTGAAGATATCCGCCATAGAACAACAGATGCTATGAACTACTACACAAATAAATTACAAGAAAATATTACTTTTTATAAATTCCTCCAATTCATCTTTTGGGAACAATGGCAAAAATTAAAAGCTTATGCAAACAGTCAAGGTATTTCTATAATTGGTGATATCCCAATCTATGTAGCTTATGATAGTGCTGATACTTGGTCTAATCCTCATCTCTTTCAATTAGATGAAAATTTATTGCCAACAGCAGTTGCTGGTTGTCCGCCAGATGGCTTTTCTGCTGATGGTCAACTTTGGGGCAACCCTTTATATGCTTGGGAAAGACATGCACAAGAAAATTTTTCTTGGTGGATATCTCGTATTTCTTGGTGCTATAAATTATATGATGTTGTTCGTATTGACCATTTCCGTGGCTTTGATGAATATTATTCTATTCCTTACGGAAATACTACAGCTAAAGGTGGTCATTGGGTAAAAGGCCCTGGAATAAATCTTTTCCAACAAATAAAAAATACACTTGGCAATAAAGAAATCATTGCTGAAGACCTTGGCTATCTAACTGACTCCGTTCGCCAATTAGTAAAAGATACAGGCTATCCAGGAATGAAAGTTTTAGAATTTGCCTTTGATAGTCGCGATTCTAGTGGAGCTAATAATTATTTACCTCATAATTACAATGAAAATTGTGTAGTTTATACTGGCACTCATGATAATGAAACAATGCTTGGCTGGTTTAAATCAATCTTGCCAGAAGAAAAAAATACTTTGCGTCGCTATTTATGTACTGATACTCAAGATGATTTAAAACTACTAGATAAAGCTATTTGTTTAGCTATGCAATCTGTAGCTAAAATGTGTATCATTCCTATGCAAGATTGGTTACAACTAGATAATACAAGTCGCATAAATAAACCATCTACACTTGGTGGTAATTGGTGCTGGCGCATGAATAATTCACAACTCAGTGAAAAACTAAATCAAAAAATTGCTTCTATTACAGCCACTTATGGTAGAGATAAAAAATAAGGAGACTATCTATGTTAACTAAATTAAATAATATATTACAAATTCAATTTCAAAAAAATATCGATAACTGTACAAATGAAGAATTATATATAGCCTTATTAATGTTAGTTAAAGCATTAAGCAAAAATCGTCCCCTCACACAAACTAAACGAAAATTATACTATATTTCTGCTGAATTTTTAATTGGTAAACTATTATCTAATAATCTAATTAATCTTGGTATTTATGATGAAATCAATTCTTTATTACAAGAACACGGTAAAGATTTAAGTATTATTGAAGAAATAGAGCCTGAACCATCTTTAGGTAATGGTGGTCTTGGTCGACTTGCTGCTTGCTTTTTAGACTCTATTGCTACACTTAATCTTTCTGGTGATGGTATCGGTTTAAATTATCATCTTGGTCTGTTTAAACAAAAATTTATCAATCACCTTCAAAAAGAAGAAGCTAATCCATGGTTACAAAAAGACAATTGGCTCAATGATACAAATATAGGCTTTGATATTCAATTCAAAGATTTTACTGTACATTCTCATCTTTATGATATTGATGTTATTGGTTATGGACAAGGGCTGAATAAATTACATCTTTTTGACCTAGACAGTATCGATGAAAATATTGTTAAAGAAGGTATATCTTTTGATTTAACAGATATCAAAAAAAATCTTACTTTATTTTTATATCCTGATGATAGTACAAAAGAAGGTCAATTACTTCGCATCTATCAACAATATTTCATGATTAGCAATGCAGCTCAATTAATTTTAATGGAAGAAAAAGCTAAAGGTCATGACCTCAAAGACTTACATCAACATGTATGTATTCAAATCAATGATACTCATCCATCAATGATTATTCCTGAGCTTATCTATCGCTTATTAAAAGAGGGTATTCATTTAAAAGAAGCAGTGCATATCGTAACAAATACTTGTGCTTATACAAATCATACTATTTTAGCTGAAGCTTTAGAAAAATGGCCTATGGATTATCTCCGTCAAGTAGTACCACATTTAATTCCAATAATTGAAATCCTCGATACTGTTGCATTCACACGCAGTGAAGAAGAAGCCGTCCAAATTATCGATAAAGAAAATCGTGTGCACATGGCTAATATGGATATTCATTTTGGCTATAGTATCAATGGTGTAGCTTCTTTGCATACTGATATTCTAAAAAATAGTGAATTAAATGCCTTTTATAAACTCTATCCGCAAAAATTCAATAATAAAACTAATGGTATTACATTCCGTCGTTGGTTATTGCATTGTAATCATGAACTTAGCCAATATATTCAATCTCTAATAGGCAATAAATTTCTACAAGATGCTACAAAATTAAAAGAACTATTACAATATATTAATGATGAAAATGTATTATCTACACTTTTAAAAATTAAAGCTCATAATAAACAAAAACTCGCAGATTATATTCAAAAAACTATGCAAATCAGCATTAATCCAAATAGTATCTTTGATATTCAAATCAAACGCTTACATGAATATAAACGTCAACAAATGAATTTACTCTATATCATCAATTTACTATTAAAAATCAGACAAGGCTATCGACCAAAAACACCTATAACTTTCATTTTTGGCGCTAAAGCTGCACCTGCATATGTCATTGCCAAAGATATCATTCATGCTATTTTATGTCTTCAAGATATCATTGCTAAAGACTCTATTGTTAATAAATATATTCAAGTTGTCATGATTGAAAACTACAATGTTTCTCAAGCTGAAAAATTAATTCCTGCTTGTGATATTTCTGAACAAATTTCACTCGCTAGTAAAGAAGCTAGTGGTACTGGCAATATGAAAATGATGTTAAATGGCGCAATTACATTAGGTACAGAAGATGGTGCTAATGTAGAAATTCATCAATTAGTAGGTGATGATAATATCTATATCTTTGGTGAAAGCAGTGATAATGTTATCAATCATTACACAAAACAAGATTATAATGTCAAAGATTATTATGAAAATGATACAGAAATTGAAAATACACTTAAATTCTTGATTTCTAAAGAAATGCTTTCCATTGGCAATGCTGAAAATCTTCAACGTTTATACAATGAATTAAGTAATAAAGATTGGTTTATGACTTTACTTGATTTAAAATCATATATTCAAGCTAAAGATAAAGCTTTCCATGATTATTTAAATCGTCAAAATTGGGCAAAAATGTCTTTAACAAATATTGCTAACGCTGGCTATTTCTCTAGTGACCGCACAATCGCTGAATATAATAACGATATTTGGAAATTAGATAAATAATCTGCCACTAAATGAGGTGTCAATATGTCTTTTGATAATATAAAAATATATATGCAAAATGGTAAATTAACAGATTTAGAAATAAATTATTATATTAATAAATTAAAAAAAATATACCAAAGTAAAAAATTACAACGTATATCTTTTATTTTAGGCGAAGATTATATTGACTTAAGATATATGTTTGAAGCTTATCCTTTTGAAAGAATATGGCGAATCCCCTCTAAAAAATAATATAAAAAAAGGCTATCGTAAAAATTTACGATAGTCTTTTTTCTTATCTAAAATACAATATTTATTTACCCATTTTTATATAATTTAAACGACCGCCAGCCATTAAAATATCAATATCTAATTGAGATAATGCATGATTTACGGCAAAAGAAGTTTTCTTAGTAACATTCTCTACCATCATAGCTTTTCCTGGAGCAAGCTGATGTAAATTACTAATTTTCAATACATCACCTTCATCAATAGTATCATAATCTGCCTCATTTGCAAAAGTAAATGGTACGATACCAAAGTTTATGAGATTAGCTTGATGTATACGCGCAAAGCTTTTAGCGATAACAGCTTTAATGCCTAAATACATTGGTGCAAGTGCTGCATGTTCACGGCTAGAACCTTGACCATAGTTTTGACCTGCAACGATAAAGCCACCGCCAACAGATAAGCAATGTTGTTTAAATCCAGCTTGTACATCACGGAAAATAAATTCAGATATTTTTTCAATATTAGAACGGAATGGCAATACTTTTGCCCCTGCTGGAGCGATATGGTCTGTAGTGATATTGTCTACTACTTTAATTACTACTTGTTTTTCTACAGTATCAGCAAGTGGAGTATTTTCTGGAAGTGGTTTAATATTTGGACCACGAACGATTTCCACATTTTCAGGATGCTGTTTTTCTGGAGCAATAATCATACTATCATCTACTAAGAAATGATCTGGTTCTGCTGGAATATCAAATTCAGCTTCTCTAGGATCAGAGATAACACCTTTTATAGCACTATAAGCAGCTACTTCTGGAGAAACAAGACATACATTTGCACTTAAGGTACCACTTCTACCATAGAAATTGCGGTTGAAAGTACGAAGTGACCATGCATTTGTAATTGGAGATTGACCCATACCGATACAAGGACCACAAGTACATTCAAGCATTCTAGCACCACTAGAGATTAAATCAGTTAATGCTCCATTTTGAGAAAGCATAGTCAACACTTGTTTAGAACCTGGAGAAATACATAAGGATACATTTTCAGCAACTGTTTTATTTTTTAATATAGAAGCGACAATCATCATATCTCTATAAGAAGAATTTGTACAGCTACCAATAGCAACCTGGTCTATTTTTTTGCCAACAACTTCACTGATGGATTTTACAGCGTCAGGGCTATGAGGCATAGCAATCATTGGTTCTAAATCATCTAAATTGATTTCATATGTTTCATCATAAACTGCATCATCATCTGCACTTAAAGCTACGAAACAATCTTCACGATTTTGTTTTTTCAAAAATTCATATGTTACTTCATCGCTTGGGAATATAGATGTAGTAGCACCGAGTTCTGCACCCATATTTGTTATAGTAGCACGTTGAGGAATATTTAAAGTTTTTACACCTTCACCTGTGTATTCAATAACTTTACCTACGCCACCTTTTACAGTCATAAGCTGTAAAACTTTTAAAATAATATCTTTAGAACTTACACCTTTATGTAATGCACCTGTAAGTTTTACATTTACCACTTTTGGCATTTTTAAATTAAATGGACGTCCTGCCATAGCACAAGCAACATCAAGTCCACCAGCACCAATAGCCAATGCACCAATACCACCAGCTGTAGGAGTATGAGAATCACTTCCTAATAAAGTTTTACCTGGAGCTGCAAATCTTTCCAAATGTACCTGATGGCAAATACCATTACCTGGACGAGAAAAATAAATACCATGTTTGTTTGCTACTGTTTGTAAATATTTATGGTCATCAGCATTTTCAAAACCACTTTGAAGTGTATTATGGTCTACATAGCTTACGGATAATTCTGTTTTAACTTGGTCTACACCCATAGCTTCTAATTGTAAATAAGCCATAGTTCCTGTAGCATCTTGTGTTAAAGTCTGGTCAATTTTAATAGCTATTGGACAACCACGGTCCATAGTGCCTTCTTGTAAATGAGCTTTAATTATTTTTTCTGTTAATGTAGGCATCTTTAGCTCTCCTTTACTTTTTTAGTATACATAAGAACAATATTTTCATTATAACATAAATTATTACGATTTGTGTATCAATACAGTAAACATTTACTATAAAAATATTGTATACAGTGTATATTTGACTTTTATATAAGATATTTTTTGTGATATAATAGACAAGTATCTTTTTATATAATATGTTTTTTATAAACTCATCGTTAATATCAATTCAATAGAAAAGGAGAATTAGTCTATGGATAATACGTTCTTAGCTCAATTCTACGGAAAATCACAAAATTATACAGATATTCCTAATCATTTATATAAAGACTACAATGTAAAAAAAGGTTTACGTAATGAAGATGGTACAGGTGTTTTAGTAGGTCTTACTCGTGTTGCAGACGTTGTAGGTTATACATACAATGAAGATGGTACAAAAGTAGATACTGAAGGTACTTTATTTTTTCGTGGTATAGATATCAATGAAATAGTAAAAAATCGTCATGATTTACGCTATATTTATGAAGAAGCTTGCTTTTTATTATTATTTGGTTACTTACCAAAACAAAAAGAATTAGAAAACTTTTGCGAACTCCTTCAAGAAAACTACGAACTTCCTGATGATTTCTTAGAAATGAATTTACTTCGCATGCCTGGTAAAAATCTAATGAATAAATTGCAACATGCAATTTTGACTTTATATAATTATGATGAAGACCCAGATAATACCGATGTATATGAAACATTATTAAAAGGTATTCAAATCATGGCAAAATTGCCATCAATCGCATGTTATGCTTATCAATCTAAAATGCATTACTACGAACATAAAAGTCTTATCATTCACTATCCTCGCAAAGATTACTCTACTGCTGAAAATATTTTATATATGCTTCGCTCTGATAGCAATTTCAGCAAACAAGAAGCTAATCTTTTAGATATCATGCTCCTTTTACATGCTGATCATGGTGGTGGTAACAACTCCACTTTCACAAATGTAGTAATCTCCTCCACTGACACAGATATTTATTCTGCTGTATCTGGCTCTATAGGTTCACTAAAAGGACCTCGTCATGGTGGTGCTAATATAAAAGTAGCTTTAATGATGGATGCTGTTATATCCGAAATAGGCTATACTCGTGATGATGCTAAAATTAAAGATATTGTATTGAAATTATTAAATAAACAATTCTACAATAAATCTGGTCTTGTATACGGTTTTGGTCATGCTGTTTATACACTTTCTGACCCACGTGCAGAAATACTTCGCCATTATTGTGGTATCGTAGCTCATGAAAAAGGTCGTGAAGAAGAATTTGAATTCTATTTACGCTTTGAACGCATTGTTAAAGAAACCTTGATGGAAACAAAAGGCTTAACAGCGTGTGCAAATGTAGACTTTTATAGTGGCTTTGCTTATGATATGCTTGGTATTCCTCGCGATATGTTTACACCATTATTCGTTATCAGCCGTATGGTAGGTTGGCTCGCTCATAACTTAGAAAATAAATTATATGATGGCCGTATCATGCGTCCTGCTACAAAATATGTTGGTGAATTAAATGAATATGTACCTATGGAGGATAGATAAAAATGACTAAAACTATTACTGTATTTAAAGGCGATGGCATTGGTCCTGAAATAACTGATGCTGTTTTAAAAATATTAGATAAAGCTAGCGCTGACCTTAATTATGAAATTTTCAATGTCGGTGCTAAAGAATATGAAACAAATGGTAAATTAATCCCTGATGAAGCATTTGCTTCCTTTGATAAAAACAAAGTATTATTAAAATCTCCAATTACTACTCCTATTGGCAAAGGCTTCCGCTCTTTAAATGTAACTTTACGTAAAAAATATGATTTATATGCTAACATTCGCCCTGCTAAATCAAATAATGCTGTAAAAACTGCATTTAAAGATATTGACCTAATTGTTTTCAGAGAAAATACTGAAGACCTCTATGTAGGTGTAGAAGAACAAATTGATGAAAATACTGTTCATGCTACAAAAATAATCACTCGCCATGCTAGTGAAAGAATTATTAAAGATGCTTTTGAATACGCTAAAGCTCATAATCGCAAAAAAGTAACTTGCGTACACAAAGCTAATATCTTAAAAATGAGTGATGGTTTATTCCTAAGCATATTCTACGATATCGCTAAAAATTATCCAGAAATCGAAGCTAATGATAAAATCGTTGATAACACTTGCATGCAACTTGTAATGAATCCTCAACAATTTGATATCATGGTTATGCCAAATCTCTATGGAGATATCGTTTCTGACCTCACTAGTGGCTTAATCGGTGGACTTGGTTTATTGCCATCTAGTAATCTCGGTAAAGATTACGCTATGTTTGAAGCAGTTCATGGTAGCGCACCAGATATTGCAGGTAAACATATAGCAAATCCTACAGCACTTTTATGGTCTGCTTGCATGATGCTTGAATATCTTGGTCAAAATGATGTTGCTAGCAAAATCAGAAATGCCGTTGATGAAGTATTAAACGAAGGAACAACTTTAACACCAGACCTTCATGGTACAGCTACAACAGAAGCATATTGTGATGCTATCATCGCTAAATTATAAAAAATAAATTTAATATAATTATTTATAAAAAAGACTACCTATAAAATTGAACTGCACCCCAAAAGTTGGACACAAAACAACTTTTGGAGGTGCAGTTTTTTTATGACTAAATACTCAAATGAATTT
>NZ_CFQVBI010000084.1:0-9252 GCF_986095205.1 Megamonas sp.
AAAAGGACTTAGTCCCGTAGAATACAGAACTAAGTCTCAATTAGTAGCTTAATTAATATGTCCAATATTTTGGGTGCATATCATGATTATAACGCTTTTTTTATTTAATTTTCTTCAGTAACTACATCACGTCTTAAAATTGTATATGGCACAACAGGTTTATCCATTTTCATAGTGATAATCTGTTGTGGATGTGGTGCTACTTCTATGGAAATACCTTCATCATTAAACATTTCTGTAATAGTTTGTTTAAATAAAGGTGCATCAGGTTGGAAAAATTCTATTTCTTGTCCAACTGTTAAATGATTACGTTGCTGTATAGTAGCAATTTTAGTTTCTTCATCATAATCAAGTACTAAACCTACAAAATCAGATGTATGTTCATAAGATGTTGTGTTGTAAATTTGATCATCACAAGAAGTTTTATGATAAGAGAAACCACTTGTATATTCACGATGAGAAACTTTATTTAATTCATCTATCCATTCTTGTTTAATCGTGAATTCTTCTGGATTTTCAAAATAACTATCGATAGCATGACGATATGCATTTACTACACTAGCTACATAATGAATAGATTTCATACGACCTTCAATTTTTAAGCTATCTACGCCACATTCGATGATATCTTTTAGATAAGGAAGCAAACACATATCTTTAGAATTAAAGAAATATGTTCCATTTTCATCTTCAGTTACAGGGAAAAATTGACCAGGACGTTTTTCTTCAGTCAAATTATATTTCCAACGGCAAGGTTGAGTACATGCTCCACGATTAGAATCTCTACCTGTTAAATAATTGCTGATTAAGCAACGACCAGAATAAGAAATACACATTGCACCATGTACAAACATTTCTAATTCCACATCAGTTTTTTCACGAATTTCTTTTATCTCAGCAAAAGAAAGTTCACGAGCTAATACAACGCGTTCTGCGCCTAAATCTTGCCATGCTTTAACAGCTCTCCAGTTTGTATTATTAGCCTGTGTACTGATATGAACTTCAAGATTTGGCACTTCATTTTTAATGAGCATGAATAAACCAATATCAGATACTAAAACAGCATCAACACCAACCTCTACCAATTCTTGTAGATATGGTAAAATCTCATTTATATCATTATTATGCGGAAAAATATTTGCTGTTACATAAACTTTTCTACCACGTTCATGAGCAAACTTAACGCCTTCAATCATTTCTTCTTTAGAAAAATTACCGCCATAAGCACGAAGCCCAAAGCGTTTTCCGCCAAGATATACAGCATCTGCTCCATATAAAATAGCCATTTTTAATTTTTCTAAATTTCCTGCTGGTGCTAATAATTCAGGTTTTTTTATTGTATTTTGCATTGTTCCTCCAAAAAATTAATTAGTTTTCAATCTTTTAGTTAAAGCCAGACCATCGCCATTTTCAAAAATCTCTGTTGTAAATTTATCTGTATCACTTACCATAGCAATATATTCACGCAATCTTTTTACAATAGTCTTATATCGGCGAGGTGGCTTTTCTTCACTCATTACATAACCGCGAAATAATACATTATCAGCTAAAATAATGCCATCATCAGCTAATAACGGTAATACTTTCTGCAAATAATCAGGATATTGTCCTTTCGCTGCATCGATAAAAACCATATCAAATTTATAATTTTTATCTAGTTTTTCTATATTTTCAGCGGCATCACCTAAAATAATTTCAATCTGCTCTTTATATGCAGACTGATTTATAAAATCTTGAGCCTGTTTTGCGCGTTCTTCATCTAATTCCAAAGAAATAATCTTTGTATTTTCTGCACCATAATAAGTAGTTAATAATGCAGAATAACCTATCGCAGTACCAATTTCTAAAACTCTTTGTGGCTTATATTTTTTTATTATTTCAATAAAAACCTTTCTGCCATTTTCATTGATGATTGGTACTTTATTTTCTTTCGCAAAATCTTCCATTTGCTTAAATAAAGCTTCCACGTTTTAATTCCTCTTACTTATTATTTATTCACCATATATTTCTTCAATAACTTTTAAATGTTCATCATATGTTACACTATAATGATTATGACCTTCACTATCTGCAACAAAATATAAATAATCTGTAGTTGCTGGATATAACACAGCTTCAATAGAAGCAAGACCTGGATTTCCAATTGGGCCTGGAGTCAATCCTTCATGTTGATACGTATTATATGGAGAATCTAGTTTTGTATCTTCAATGCTAAACTCTTCCTTATGTTCATCTAAAGCATATTGAATAGTCGCATCAGATTGTAACATCATATGATTTTCTAGTCGTTTGAAAAATACATCAGCGATAATTGGTCTATCTTCTGCAAACTTAGCTTCTTTTTCCACCAAAGATGCCATAGTTACCAATTCGAAAATAGATAAATTTTCCTCTTTAGCGCGTTCACGCATTTCACTATTTAATCTATGGTCAAAATTATCTACCATGATTTGCATGATTTGTTTTGCACCATAAGACCTATCAATATCATAAGTATCAGGAAATAAAAATCCTTCTACAGCATATTTGATATCCTTATTTTCTGTAGCTTCCTTCATATAATCATATGGAGTATAATCTTTTGCTACTTTGCAAAATTCCTCTTTTGTAGTCAAATTTTCTTTTTCTAATAAATTAGCAATATCTTCTACAGTGAAGCCTTCTGGAATAGTTATTCTGACTACTTGATTTTCTGGCCCTTGAACCAATCTATCAAGAACAGAATTTATATTCATACCCACACGAAAATAATAAATACCTTCTTTAAATTGAGTATCCTTACCTTCTAAACGAGCTAAAATGCGAAAACCAAGACCATTGTTTATTATAGCATGTTCTTGCAAATTTTGAGCAATTTCTTCTGTAGACATACCACTTTCTATTTTTATAGAAATATTATTGCCATGTCCTTCATCATCGCCAATGAAAAACAAATTGTATCCGCCTAAAAATATTAATACTACAGCCAAGCCAATTCTAACTTGATATTTAGTAGTAGTTAATATAGATTTTATCTTTTCCCACATAAATAATTAATCACCATCTCACTTAGCTATATTTAATATTTTTGACGTTCCTTCAATGCACGTTCAACATCACGTTTTGCAACTTTTTCTGCCAAAGCTTGACGTTTATCATAATTTTTCTTACCAGTAGCAAGACCTAAAGCCACTTTAGCTCTACCTTTGCTAAAATAAACTTTTAATGGTACTAATGTAAAACCTTTTTCTTTGATTTTACTGGATAATTTCACTATTTCTATTTTATGCATCAGTAATTTTCTAGCACGAAGTGGATCATGATTGAAAATATTGCCCTGTTCATAAGGACTGATATGCATATTATCCAAAAAGATTTCATTATTTTTGATTTTAGCAAAACTATCTTTTAAATTAGCTTTGCCTGCACGAAGAGATTTAACTTCTGTACCTACCAAAACAATCCCAGCTTCATATGTTTCATGAATAAAATAATCATGACGAGCCTTTCTATTTTCACAAACAATTTTTACACTTGCATTTTTCTTTCCCATAAAATCAACCTTACTTATTGTCTAAAATATTTATTTTTTACGGCGTTTGCCTTTTGAAACTCTATCACGCACACGTTCTTTGGTGCCACTTTTTTTACGAGTTTTCTTCGTATAAATTTTATCATAAAAAGCACTTTTCTTGTTATCTTTTTTCTTACCTTCTATTTTTGCAATAGATTTCTTTCTTTTTTCCTCTATTTTTTTATGCTCTTTATCTTTACGTTTTTTGCGTTTATATTTATCCGCTTGCTTTTTGCTTGCTTTATTTTCTTTAGAAAAATTTTCCTTAATCTTTAAATCTTTTTTCACATTATTATTGATTTCTGTAAAAAATGGTTTAGCGATTATATCATCTTCAAAAACAAGTGGCATCTTACCATTATCTTTTAAAATAAAATCAATAGAACGTTCTTTAATACTTGCTCTTGTCAAAATAACAGTTACTTCATCACCTAAACGATATCTGAAATTAGTCATTTCGCCAACGAGTGCATATTCTTTCTCTACATATTCATAATAATCATTTACCATAGTAGAAACATGGACTAAACCTTCTACGCCATTATCTAATTCTACAAAAATACCAAAAGCAGTAACACCACTGATAATACCATGGAATTCATCACCCAAGAAACGAGCCATATATTCAATTTCTTTAATTAAAGTCGTTTCACGTTCTGCTTCTGTAGCCACACGCTCTTGTTTAGATGTATGTGTAGCTACTTCAGGTAATCTTGATTTTAATTTTTCTTGACGTTCTGCTGTCATTTTTCCATTTAATTGTTCTTTTAATAAACGATGAACAATTAAATCTGGATAACGTCTAATTGGTGAAGTAAAATGCGTATAGTATTTAGCAGCTAAGCCAAAATGCCCTAAATTTTCTGCTTTATATTTAGCTTGTTGCATACTGCGCAGAGCTACAGCAGAAATAATTTTTTCTTCTGGCTTTCCTTTTATAGAATTTAATACTTCTTGAACAGCTCTAGGTTCAATTTTACCTTCAGTGTTGCGATTTAAATGCAAATTAAAATTAGCCAATAATTCATTTAAGGCAAACATTTTATCTTCTACAGGTTCTTCATGCACACGATAAATAAAAGGTAATTCTTTTCTAGCCATATGTTCGGCTACAGTTTCATTAGCCACTAACATACATTCTTCAATAATAGATTCACCTAAGCCATGTTCACGTTTTACAAGACCTACAGCTTGACCTTTGGCATTCAATTTCACCTTAACTTCAGGGATATCAAAATCTATAGCCCCACGCATCTGACGTCGTTTATTTAAAACTTTATATACAGCTTCTAAATTATGCAACAGTGGCAAAATATCTTGATTGTCCTCAATCATTTGCGTATCTTTTTCCACTAAGATACGATTTACTAATTTATACGTTAATCGACGATATACATGAATGACAGTAGGAAAAATATCGTATTTAATAACAGAGCCATTTGCATCAATTTCCATTTCTGCACACATGGAAAGTCTATCTTCGCCAGCATTTAAACTACAGATACCATTGGATAATTCTACAGGCAACATAGGAATAACTCTATCTGCCAAATATACACTTGTACCACGATTATAAGCTTCTTTATCTAAAGGTGAAAATGCTTTTACATAATGACTAACATCAGCAATATATACACCTAAGAAAAAATTCCCATTAGGCAATTTTTCTGCATAAACACCATCATCTAAATCTTTGGCATCTTCACCATCAATAGTTACAATTTGTAAATGGCGTCTATCCTTGCGTTTATTGCATTCTGCCTTACTAGGTACTTGCTCAATCTGTTTAGCTTCTTCTTGTACATCTACAGGGAATTGCTCTGATAAATCATATTGACGCATTACTGATAAAATATCTACACCAGGTGCACCTATTTTCCCAAGAACTTCTATAATTTTCCCTTCTGGACTATGATTTTTTGTCGGCCATTTAGTGATTTCAGCCACTACTTTCATGCCTACTTTTGCCCCATTAAAATTGCGACCTTCAATAAAAATATCTTGATTTAAACGGCTATCATCTGGAACTACAAAACCAAAAGTTCTACTGCTTTCAAATGTACCTACAACTTTATTATTAGCACGTTCTAATATACGAATAACTTCGCCTTCACGCTTAGTGAAACTACTTCTTTCAGTAGTGATACGCACTAAAACCTTATCATTATTCATCGCTGAATTTAACATACCAGCAGGAATGAAAATATCATCAACTTTAGCTTTACCTTCTTCTAGCCCATTATCTGGAATAACAAAACCAAATCCTTTAGCTGTAATGCTCATTTTCCCTATGACTAAATTCATATGTTTTGGTAAACCAAATAAACCGCTTCGATTTTGAATTAATAGATTTTTTCGCTCTAATTCTTCCATCACAGAGGGTAATTGCTTTATTTCATCTGCTTCTAAAGCCAAAGCATATAATAAATCTTCCTGACTCATCGGTCTTTTAGCTTTAGTTTGCATATATTCCATTATTTTTTCTTGTAAACTCATAAATTTATCCTCTATCTAATCTCTAAATAATTTATTTCAAAAAATTCTCTATTTTATTAAATAATTTATCATGTTCAATATCTAAAGTAACTAAATGACCTGAAAAATTTAATTTAAATAATTGTTTATCCTTGCTACCAATATGGTCATAAATATATTGACCACTTTCTTCTTTTACTGTATGGTCATTTTTACTTTGAACAATCAAAATTGGTTTTGAAATTTCTGGTAGAATTTCTTTTGTTTTGGCTATTATCTCCAACAATTGATGCACACAGACAAGTGGCATTTTATTATAAGATACATTGTATCTTTTAGCTAGTTCAGGTAATTCTCGTCTATTTTTACGCTGATATCGTCCCACTGATTTTTCAAGTGGTGGTAAAAATCTTAAATTGCGTTCATTAGCTATATATACAGGAGCAGACATTGAAATTATTTTTTTCACAGGAAAATCCCTGCCAATTCGCATAGCTAATAAACCGCCCATAGATAGACCAATTACAGATATTTCACTGCATATACCACGCAATAAATGATATCCATCACATGCACTATGATACCATTCATGCCAATTAGTATTAGCCATTTCTTCTACAGTCGTACCATGGCCAGCTAAGCGCACACCTAATACAGTATAACCTTGTCTGTATAAATAATTTCCTAATAATATCATTTCAGAAGGCGAGCCTGTAAATCCATGTATCAATAATACTCCTTTTGAACCTCCAGGTAACAAAAATGGCTCTGCACCACTAGTAATCATAAAAATACCTCCTAAATTTTAAAATATTATTATAAATGACTTATTAAATAAAATATTACACTATTTGATAAAAAAAAATCTCTATCTACTTTAAATTAATTCAAATAGATAGAGAATAGTTTTTTATGCTACCATTTTAGCTATGATTAAAGTAATTATCATAAACAGTACAGCAAAAAACACAGTGAAACGGGCCATCAATGCGTCCATACCGCGAGCACTGCTACTAAAAGCCGTTTCATTTTGTCCTGACAAGCTTCCCATACCAGCAGTTTTACCTTCTTGCATAAGCACAGAAGCAATCAAGCCAATTGCTACTAACGCATCTATAATCATCAAAATAGTCAATAACATATTTATCCTCCCCATAAACTTAAACCTGCTAGTACTATAATAGCATATCTATATCTTTGATTACAAGTTATAAATTCTCAATTACAAAGCCCAGTAAAAACCACCATTAATTTGATATGAATTTTTATTTCCATTGCCAAATCTGCGTTCAACATCTAAGAATGCATATGAATCTTTTTTAGTTTCAATATTAAAACCAAAACCAACATCATACCAATAACCACTATGGTCATATTTAAAACCAACATATTCATTATCAGAAGTAACATCTTTAATTGATACAAATTGTTCGCCTAAAAATTCTCGTAATACATCTGCTTTTAGATAAAAAGTATTTTTCTTATTATCACCAAAATTTTTGCCTAATTTAAATCCTGCTCTACCAATAATACTATCAATACCATCTACATGCACATTAGTATTTTGATTTGTAATGTAATCTGCGCCTGTTACTTTAGCTAATTGTAATTGAACTTGAGGAGTGATATACCAATCATTTTTTAAATTTTTCATATAGCCATATTCTGCACTAGCAGAAAATACATCATTATCGTAAATTCCTTTAATTAAATTCAATTTTTTGGTACCAGCTATTTCAAAATCATTTTCTAAATGACCCCATTTCAAAATATAATCGCTATAATGACCATCATCACCAATCCATGTATCATAAAGCCAGATACCTTTTCTACTATTATTTCCTTTGCCAGCTATATCATCATAAGAAGTAGACCCTTTCATATAATCAAAAGCTAATCCTAAACGTTCTTGACCATTGTCTCTAAGAAAAAGTTTATCATATCCTAATTCATACATATTCCCATCAACAGTATATCCTAAGTCTTTTTCAATTCTATCATGACGAAGTCTAAACCATATGCCATCATCATTTTTATTTAAATAATGCACATCACCCATGCGTTTATCTAATCGTCCCATGAAGACCGCTACATCATAATTAGCCTTAGTCATATTTAATATAGTTTTACCTGCATTAGATAAAGTTTTTTCTTCAATATTTACCAATTTATAATTAACAGCATCTTCATTATTGCCAAAGATATTATTAATTATATCATTACCTGGTCGATTTTCTGTTAATAAATCACTATTATCACCATTATTATATAATGTATTTTCTTCATTATTCACATCATAATCTTCTGAAGCAATTTGGTATTTAATATTAAAAAATCCATCATTATACGCTACTGCATTTTTAAAAACTTGCTTATTTTTATCACCAACTGTAGCAAAACGTAAACCATTTTGCCCTATATCATTTTTAGTTACAGCATTTGCTAAAATAACATTATAATTTCCTGTGCCTGAATTTAAATAAACCATATCTGTATTTTGTCTATTGCCATTTAAATTCATCACAAAATTACTATCGCCATTAAATTCTTTAACCATTAAACTATGTGGTTTATTTTCTGTATTATATCCCACCATATCAATAATATTATTTTCTTTAGTATTAATCTTAGAAATAAAACTTTGCCCTACTACATTCCATCTAGATTTATTATTAAAATCTATACTTATATTACCTGCCAAATTCTCTTGTTTTAAATTTTGATTATTTAAATCCGCTAAATAACTATAATCATTTATATTTCCTGTAATTAAACTATTATTTCCTATATCTAAAGAAATATTTCCTTGATTTTCAGCTAAAATATTACCGTCGATAATCAATCCTGAAACATCATCATTACTATTTGATACATTCAATTTTATTAACCCATTATCTTTAGCTATAATATCTCCTTTAATAACACTATTTTGACCAAATGATGCTGTAATTATTCCCTGATTTAAATTATTCATATCGTTATTTGCTAGTAGCGCTACTTGTTGAGAATTGGCTTGTATAATACTAGTTCCTGTAATATCAATAGTGCCAGCATCTGCCCAAATAATACTTTGACCATTATCATTTTTTAGATAATTTACTTTGCCTTGGATTTTTGTATTAGCTTTATTTTCTGCATGTACTAATCCATTAATAGAATTATTTTCACTAGCTATTATTTCAACATTGCCACCATCAATATTATCTATAGCTGTAGTAGCATTT
>NZ_CFQVBI010000085.1:0-1248 GCF_986095205.1 Megamonas sp.
CAATAGCTTTATCTGCTTTTTGTAAATCTTCTTTTGCCATAGCACGAGCTACAATCTGAGCCATTTCATAACGTGTCATTGTTTTGTTGCCCTGGTATGTTCCATCTGGGAAACCATCAATTACGCCATCAGCAGCAAGTGTTGCCACTGCATCATAAGCCCAGCTATCTTGAGGAACATCACTAAATGGGTTGCTAGCAGCTCCTGCTACTCCTGTACTCATTAAAACCAAAGCAGATGTTGTAATAGTTAATGTAGATTTGTTAAACATATTATACTCTCTCCTAAAATCATAAAAGTTATATAAATAAAAATTATAAATAAAATTAATATGTGCCTACAGTTGTTTTGCCTGCAATTACTTTTTGTTCTTTTTCAAATTTTAATAAGCTATATTGGTCAAAATTAGTAGCTATCATTATAGTGATTGGATTATATCCAGCTTTTTTGATTTTTTCAATATCAATTTCTACTAATTTATCGCCAACTTTTACTTCATCGCCAGCTTTGACTAAAACTTTGAAGCCATCGCCTTTCATATTAACTGTATCAATACCTATATGAATTAAAATTTCCATATCTGTATCAAGTTTAAGACCAAGAGCGTGTCCTGTTTCTTCCATTACCATCATAACAGAACCATTAGCTGGTGCTGTAATATATTTTTCAGTTGGAATAATTGCTACACCATCGCCCATAGCACGAGAAGCAAATGCTTCATCAGGTACATTTTCAATAGACACTAAATCACCAGTTGCAAAAGCTTTTAAGCTTGGAGATTTATCTGTGTTAGAAACTAATTCTTCTTTTTGAAGTACATCAGGACCTTGAAGTAAAGCTTCAAAACGTTCACGAACTTGTGGTACAGAAAGACCTACAATTACTTGAATAGCACAACCATTATGAACTAATCCATGAGCACCTGCTGCCATAAATACATTTGTATCTTTTACTAAACTATCATCTTTTACAGTTACACGAAGACGAGTAGCACAGTTTGTAACATCTACGATATTATTTTTACCACCTAAAGCTTTTAAAAATGCAGCAGCTTTTCTATCGCGTTCATCAATATTTTTGCTAGCTTTATAGTCAGCTTTAGTATAAAGTTTATCTGGTTCTGCATCATCGCCACGACCAGGAGTTTTCAAATCAAGTTTAATAATTAAAAATCTAAAAACAACAAACCAAATACAAGTAAAGATTAAACCAATGATAATTTGAGTAATATATGTTTCATAGTGATTA
>NZ_CFQVBI010000086.1:0-1161 GCF_986095205.1 Megamonas sp.
AAAGGACTTAGTCCCGTAGAATACAGAACTAAGTCTCAATTAGTAGCTTAATTAATATGTCCAATATTTTGGGTGCATATCATATCTACTGCTTTTTTGTTAGCGAATAATTTGATTAGTTACCAGAACAACCATGTTTATCCTCATGGCAAGCATGTCCATAACCACCGCAAGAATGACCGTGACCATGATGATTGCATTGTACATTAGCATTATAGTTTAATGTGCCATTAAGATATGCTTTTACAGCTTCATCAGCATTTCCCATGACGCCACCGAATAATTTAATACCAGCTTGAGCTAAAGCATTTTGAGCTCCACCGCCGATACCACCACAGATTAAGATATCTGCTTGAGCATTATTTAAAAATGTAGCTAAAGCACCATGTCCTTGACCTTGTGTATCAATGATTTGTTCATTTACGATTTGATTATTTTCAATATCATAAACTTTAAATTGTGATGTATGACCAAAATGTTGGAAGATATTTCCATTATCGTATGTAACAGCTATTCTCATTGTATTTACTCCTTTTTTAGTTATAATTTGTTGTTTGTGAATTTTTCGTTTAGGGCAATTTTGTAAACAGTTTTGTTCTCCTTGGCAAAGTTGATAATTGCCACCAGAAATCAATAGTGGACGACCATATACAAGGCTATTGGCTATTTTATAGCGAGCCATTTCATATATTTCACTGACTGTAGTGCGAGAAATATTCATTTGTTTAGAAGCTTGTTCATGGGTGAGTTTATTTAAATCTATTAGGCGAATTACTTCATATTCATCTAAGGTCAAAATAATTTTTTCACCATTAGAGATGCCTTCAGGAATAAAACTATCATAAGTTGGTTCAAAACAAATTTTGCGACAGCGACTAGGTCTTGCCATAAAATCATCTCACTAAAATTTATTTCCGACATATGTCGATTATTATTATAAGATATTAATCAAGAAAAAACAAGTTTAATTAGAAAATTTTTCAGATAATCATTTGACTTGGAGTTTACCAAATGCGAGCGTAAAGCCCCTAAATTTATTTATGGGGATATAAGCTCGCTAAAAAACAATGATACAGTATCATTGTTTTTTATTGTATTATATTTTTAATAGTTATATAATACTTTTATGAAATATAAATCAAATAATAATATAGTATATTC
>NZ_CFQVBI010000087.1:0-25801 GCF_986095205.1 Megamonas sp.
AAAGGACTTAGTCCCGTAGAATACAGAACTAAGTCTCAATTAGTAGCTTAATTAATATGTCCAATATTTTGGGTGCATATCATATAATAAGCTGTGCTTTTCTTATTTATTTAGAATAGGAATGGGGAAAACTTTGTTTTAAGCTTTAATAGCTTTATAATTTTCAATTACAAGCTGATAAAGTTTTTGATCTGCTGTAAGTCCAGAATATTTTTCTACTGCTTTTTCAATGCCATTGTCAGCAATATAAGCCTGAATTTCTACAGCTTGTTCATCTTCTTTATAATCAAAAGTATATCCTGTAGCAATAGCTTTTGCTAAGTGAGTATTATCAAGACCATAAGATTCAGCTAATAAAGCTGGCCCTACTAAACGGTCTTTAAGATTTAATTTACGGATAGGAGAACGACCTACACGTACTACTTCATCATGTAATGCTTCTAAGGAAATACGTTTTAAGATTTTTTCGATATAAGCTTCTAATTCTTCAAATTTAAATGGATATTTTTTAGTCATTGCCATAGCTGATTCTTTCATTACAGCTACTACATCAGCTTTAATTTCTGGAACTTCTAAAGCATCATGGATTGTTTCACAATTATTATGGTAACCAAAATATGCAGTTGCAGCATGACCGCAGTTAAATACATAGAGTTTACGTTCAAGATACATGCCAAGATTTTCTACATATTCTGCACCTTTAATTGGTTGAGCTTCTGGATTTACCATTTTGTCTTTTTCAATAACAAGTTCAAAAGCTGCTTGAATTTGAGGTACTCTTACGCCATTTATAACTGTGCTAAGTGCAATTCTATCTACAGCTACATTTGGAAAAGCGCCTACTTTATCAAGTTCTTCTTCTGTTACTGGCGCTTTAGTATTTTCTACTAAAGCTTTTTTCAACATATCTGTAGCATAAAAAGCATTTTCACAAGCCATAACGTCTACTTTACCTATGCCACGATTTAAACGTTCTTTTAATCCTTTAGCAAGTGTAGGAGCTATTTTATCTAAATTATCAACACAAACAGATGTTGTAATTAAATCAGCTTCACAAATTGCTTCCACAATATCTGCTTCATTAGTAATTGGAGAAAAAGCTTTTACATTTTTAATTACTTTCTTTTCATTATTATCAATGATATACATTTCATAAGAATTTGTTTCATTGATATAATCAACTGTTGCTTTTACTACATCAACAAAAGTTGTAGAAAAACCAGATTCATATAATAATTCTCCAATAAAACCTCTACCGATATTACCAGCACCAAAATGCACTGCTTTCATTTAAAATACCCCCTATTATCTAAAACTTAATCATTAGATTTTGTAAATAAGTTATATAAAGCTTCTTTGTCTTTTGTAACGAATAATTCTTCTAATTGTTCATCAGTATATTCGTCAAGAGCAATAGCAATATTAGCTAAGATAGCAAGATGTTCGTCGCCTTTACCTGCGATACCAACAACTAATTTTGCTTTACCTGTACCAAATTCTACACCATTAGGGAATTGTAATACTACAATACCTGATTTTTTAACTGTGTCTTTTACTGCATTTTCACCATGTGGAATAGCAATGCCACGTCCCATGTATGTGCTTACATCTTGTTCACGTGCAAGCATACCATTAATATATTCTTTGCCAACATAGCCAGATTTATACAATAATTCACCAGCCATTTTTATAGCTTCTTCTTTAGTAACTGTATCTAAGCACATTTTAATGTTTTCACGTTTTAATACAGTTTCATCTTCAACAGCATTTTCTTTGCTATCTGTAACTTCTTCTACTTTAGCTTCTACATTTTGTAATTTAGCTAAAATAATATCATAAACATCGTTTTTAATGAAATCTTGTACAAATAAATGTTCAGCTTGTGGAGAATCGGCGATTGCACGGTCTGCTAATTTTTCATGAGATACTACAATCTGAGCATCAGATGGAATATTACCGATAGCACAGTTTGTTACAGAAATATATCCATAACCTGCTTTTTTCAATTTATTGCGAAGTGCACTTGCACCCATAGCGGAAGAACCCATACCTGCGTCGCAAGCATAAATAATTTTCTTAAGTTCGCTACCTTTTACTACTACATCACTTTCAACACGTTTGCTACCACGGTTTTTCATATCTTGCATATTTTGTTGAGCTTCTTCTAAGGAAGAACCGTCATCTTTAGAAGCTTTGATGAAGATAGAAGCGATTACGAAAGATACTGCTGTAGCTACTACTACTGCTGCGATATTTGCAAAATATGCTCCTTTTGGAGTCATTGCTAAGATTGCAAAAATACTACCTGGAGAAGCTGGAGCGATAAGACCACCATTTAAAACGCTTAATGTGAATACGCCAGCCATACCTGCTGGAATAACTGCTAATAAGAGGATTGGTTTCATGAGAATATATGGGAAGTAAATTTCATGAATACCACCTAAGAAGTGGATAATTACTGCACCTGGAGCAGAACTTTTTGCCATGCCTTTACCTACTAAACAGAAAGCAAGTAATACACCAAGACCAGGGCCTGGGTTAGATTCAATCATAAAGAAGATGGATTTTCCAAGTTCTTGAGATTCCTGAATACCAATTGGGCTGAATACACCATGGTTGATAGCATTATTTAAGAATAATACTTTTGCAGGTTCAACCAAAATAGATACGAGTGGAATAAGACCTAAATTTACGATAAATTCAACGCCACCACGTAAAATATCATTCAAGGAACTTACTACTGGACCTACGATAGCATAAGCAAGGATTGCTAAAATACCACCTAAAATACCAGCAGAGAAGTTATTGATGAGCATTTCAAATCCTGTTGGGATTTTATCTTGGAAAGCTTCATCAAATTTTTTAATACACCAACCACCAAATGGACCAACAATCATTGCTCCTAAGAACATTGGAATGTCAGAACCAGCGATGATACCAGCTGTTGCGATAGCACCTAAAACACCGCCACGATGTTGATAAATAGCACTACCACCACTATAACCAATCAATAATGGAATTAACCATTTTGACATAGGGCCACCTGCATCTGCTAAATATTCATTTGGTATCCAACCAGTTGGAATAAATAATGCTGTAAGTAAACCCCAAGCGATAAATGCACCGATATTTGGCATTACCATTCCGCTTAAAAATCTACCAAATTTTTGCATCTTTTCTTGAGCAACATTTCCTGCTTTTGCTTCAGACATTTTTAACCCTCCATTACCTTTTTATATTTTTTCTTAAAATAATTTGTATATATTTTTTCTAGTTCCAAATAAATTTCTGCCTTAGAACCTTGATGTAAAATATCTAATAAGTTCGTATTTTCTATAATGCTTTCGGATAAAACTCCCATCGTTTCTAAAGCTTTTTCATCAGCTTTATCTGGAACTAATAAAATCAACACTGTAGATATTTCTTTTTCATTTACTTTTAAAGATTTTTCTAACTGAATAATCCCTACTGTCAAATTTTGTATAACTTTAGATTTTGTATGTAATAACATCAAATCTTTAATAATAGTGCTACCTTTTTCTTCTCTTGATTTCAAGTCAGCTTCCAAAATTTGACTTATATTTTCTTTTAATAAATAAATACTAACAAAACTACATAATTCTTCTTTAGAATTAACATTTACCATATCTTGATAAAAGAAATTCTTCAAAATAGATTTAATATAAAAACCAAATAGATTAAGTTCGCTCAATTTCTCAACTAAACTCTTATTATCTTTATGATACTCTCCACTATTTTCATCAGGTAATAATTGCATTTGATGAATGATATTATCTATATCCTTATCATCTAACATGAAATTTACAATCACTACTGGTATTGTCGCTTCATTTATTTCCACGGTGGAAATTATAAAATCTATGCCTTCATTTTGATAAAATTCATAGTTTATATTGATTGCAGAAACAATAGCTACAATATTTAAATTAGTGAATTTTTGTTTTAGTTGACTTGCTAATAATTTTGATGTGCCAATTCCTGTAGGACAAGCTACCAAAACATTATATTTTCTTGCTTTTTGCAAACTTGCATCTTCTAAAGTGGAACCTAAATGCATTGCTAAATAAGCAATTTCCGCTTCTGGTAAATTAACCCCTAATTTTTCCTCTAAAGGCTTAGCTGCTTTTTTAGCTAATTTCATCCATTGAGGATATTTTGCTTTCATCTCATTTAGTAGTGGATTACGTATCTCCAAATTTAATTTTATTCTCGTTGCTGCTGGCCCTAAATGTTTTACAAGACCTATTAATAATTTACTTTTCTTAGCTATAAAAATACCGCTTTCTTCTTGAGCTATAGCTATTATTTTTTTTGCAATTTTTATCAAAGCAAAATTATCATAATTATTAATAGTGCCTTCTTGATAATTATTTCTAGCTCCTAAAAGATGCATAGTGATAAAACCACTTTCTTCTTCAGGAACTACGATATCAAAGACTTTCGCAATCTCTTCACTTATCTTAAATGCTAAATCAAATTCTTTTTTCTTTTTCAATTCTGTTAAAAACTTAGTATCAATTTTAATAATTTCACCTTTTAATAAACGCTGTATCGCTAATGTAAGATGAACTACTAAGCCTGAAAAAGCATTTATCGATAAATTATAATTCTCTCTTTCCACTACTGTAGTTATTGCTTTTTCTACTTTTTTAATGATATCTTTATCGACTAAGTCTAATAAAAACTTATCCGTGCCACTTTTCAATTTAATATTTTTTTCTTGTTTATTTAAGACATTTAGAATATTTTTCTCATGGAGATTTTTATAAATATGACTTATAATCGCTTTCCTGATGTCTTTCTCTAATCCCTCTAAATAAATCCCTAAACCAGGTTTACGTACTAAATTCATATTCATCTTTTTTATCCATGTTTCTAATTTGTCTAAATCATTGCTTATAGTGGCTTCCGTTACATTCAATAATTTTGCCAAAGTCAATAACTTTATAGGTTCTTGTGATTTTAACAAATGACTTAATACTATATTTTGTCTTTCCGCTGGCGAATATTCATGCAAACCATTAGATTGAATTTGTTCTAGCATTTTTTGCTTTTGCTCTTCAGTCCCTATGATTTGCATACCCTTGCTAGTTTTTCTTTCTAAGATTAAATCATTTTCATTTAAAATCTTTTCAACATTAACTAATTGTCTAGTTACTGTTTTTATACTTACTTGTAATAAATCAGCTATTTCACTAGCCGTTACATAAGTATTTCTTTTTATAAGTTCATTAATTATAAATTTCGAACGTTCGTTTATTTTCATACAATTAATTCCTTATAGTTTAATATTAAATAACCGGTTTATTTCTACAATTTAATTATAATAGAGAATTGTTTGTAAATTCAATCTAAAGTTATATTATTAAGTCTTTAATCCTTTAGGACAAAATTAAATAATGGCATTATCATATTAAGTAGTATAATATTTATATATAATATTTATTTTTACTATATATTTTTTTAATTTTAAAATATTAATGGATGGTGCTATCAATCTATGAAAAGTCTATTACAACAAATACAACCTATTGTACAAAATACAGCTAATGCTATTTCTAAAGTTATTCAAATGGAAGTTGAAGTAGCAGATAATAACTTTATACGTATTGCTGGAACTGGTAAATATGCTGAAAATATTGGAGAACTCATGAATGCAGGTTTTGTTTATCATCATGTCCTTCAAACAGGAAATATCATTATGATTGAGCATCCTGGTTTTCATATATTATGCAAACCTTGTCCTTATTATGAAAAATGTCCAGAGGACACCGAACTAGCTGCACCTATTATTTTTCATGGTGAATCTGTTGGTGTCATTGGACTAGTCAGTTTCAACAAACAACAAACAGAGCATTTTATTGCACATAAAGAATGGATGATACAATTCATTCAAAAAATGGCAGAATTAATAGCTAATAATTTAGAAAATATTGCTATCAAAAACTCATCTAAAACATCTAATTTAGACACCTCGTTAAACCTCGCAAAATTAGAACGAAACGCTATAAAAAAAGCTCTTGATTTAGTAGACAATGAGATTAGTAAGACTGATAAAGCAGCTAAAATTTTAGGTATTAGTAGAGCTACATTATATCGTAAAATTAAAGAATATAATTTATAAAATTATTTCCATTGACTTTTGTCTCAAAATGAGATAATATATTCTCGTAATAAGACAAGAGCAACGGTGCTTAAAAACTTATGTTTTTTAAGCACCTATTTTTTTAGGAGGGAAACGATTATATGCAAATAACAAAAATTTATTCTGATAGTAATACAGCAGATGATATCAGTTTTCTCGATTTAACTCATGTTCAAAAAATAAAGGCATTTCACCAGTCTTTTCCTTTATATAAAGAAACTCCACTTGTCGATTTAAAAAACTTATCCAAAAGGATTGGCTTAAAAAATTTTTTTGTAAAAGATGAGTCCTACCGATTTGGTTTAAATGCTTTTAAAGTTTTAGGTGGTAGTTTTGCTATTGGAAAGTACATTGCACAAAAACTCAATATGGATATTTCTGACTTATCCTATGAGAAGCTCATTTCTTCAGAAATACATAAGCAAATTGGTAATATCACTTTTGTGACAGCTACAGACGGAAATCACGGCAGAGGTGTTGCTTGGACTGCTAATCAATTAAAACAAAAATCCGTTGTCTATATGCCTAAAGGAAGTAGTCTTGAGCGATTAAAAAATATTCAAGCTGAAAATGCTGATGCTTCTATCACTGATTTAAATTATGATGATGCTGTTCGCTTAGCTAATGAAAATGCCAAAAAATATGGCTGGGTTGTTATTCAAGATACATCTTGGGAAAACTATCAAGACATACCACGCTGGATTATTCAAGGTTATAGCACAATGGCTTATGAAGCATATACCCAAATTTCCCAAAAACCTACACATATTTTCATTCAAGCAGGTGTTGGTTCACTTGCTGGAGCTATTACGGGCTTTTTTGCTAATGCATATAAAGAAGATAAACCGATTATCACTGTTGTTGAACCTGAAACAGCTGATTGTATTTTCCGCACAGCTAAAGCAAATGACCAAAAACTTCATTTTGTAAAAGGTAATATGCCTACGATAATGGCAGGACTTGCCTGTGGTGAGCCATGTGATATTGGCTGGAATATCTTAAAAAAACATGCTGATTTTGCCATTGCTTGTGCTGATAATATTTCTGCAAAAGGAATGCGCCTACTCGGAGCACCTTTATCTGGTGATACTCGTATTATCTCTGGCGAAAGTGGTGCTGTAACTAGTGGTCTTGTTGCTGAACTTATGACAAATGATAAATATAAAGATATTCGTAATAAATTACAATTAAATGCGGATTCTGTCGTTTTATGCTTTAGTACAGAAGGAGCAACCGATAAACAAAATTACGAAGATATCGTTTGGAATGGAAAATTCAGTAATTACTAAAATAACTCATTTATTGAAGGTGATGTTATGAACACAAAATTCAAACAAGAAGTTATAAATTTATGTCAAGATTTAATTCGTAAATCCAGTTATTCTGGACATGAACAAAATGTAGTTAATATCTTAAAAACTTATATGGAAAAAAATAAATTTGATAAAGTTTTTACTGATAAGTATGGCAATATTATCGGATGTATTAAAGGTAATAGACCTGGCCCTAAAATTTTATTTGATGGTCATATTGATACTGTACCTGTTGCTAATGAACTTGAATGGACTTACCCTCCATTTGCAGCAGAAATTCATGATGACAAAATCTATGGACGCGGTACTTCTGATATGAAAGGTGCAGTCGCAGCAATGTGCGTTGCAGCAAAATATTTCAAAGAAGATTTTGGTAATGATTTTGCTGGAGAAATTTATATTGCTGGTGTCGTTCATGAAGAATGCTTTGAAGGCGTTGCTTCTCGTGAAGTCAGCAAAAATATTAAGCCTGATTATGTAATCATTGGTGAAGCTTCTAATTTAAATATCAAAATAGGTCAAAGAGGTCGTGCCGAAATCATTGTAGAAACATTTGGTAAATCCTGCCACTCTGCTAATCCTGAAAAAGGTATCAACGCTGTGTATAAAATGGCAAAAGTTATTGAAGCTATAAACACATTAGAGCCACCACATCATGACATTCTTGGTGATGGAATATTAGAATTAACAGATATAAAATCTTCACCATATCCTGGTGCCTCTGTTGTACCTGATTATTGTCGTGCCACATATGACCGTCGCTTGCTTGTTGGTGAAACAAAAGAAAGTGTTCTTGATCCAATTAAAAAACTTTTGCTAGAAATGATGGCAAAAGATAGTACATTAAATGTTAAAGTTTCTTATAGCGTAGGCAAAGAAAAATGCTATACAAATAATGAAATCACTGGCGAACGCTTCTTTCCTGGCTGGCTTTATGACAAAAATGATGAATTCGTTCAAAAAGCATATGTACAATTAAAAAATAATGGATTTAATCCTGAAATTACACAATATAATTTCTGTACTAACGGCAGCCATTATGCTGGAGAAGCTCATATAAAAACATTTGGACTTGGTCCATCTAAAGAAAATTTAGCTCATACAGCAAATGAATATATTGAAATTAATCAATTAATAAAAGCTGTCCAATGCTATTACAATATGAATATAGCATTTTTAAAATAAATAAAAATAGCAACGAAGCTAGAAAAATTTTTACTAATCAATAAAAGTAGAAATTTTTCTAGCTTTTTTATTTTTAATAGGAGGTTTATTATGACTGCTTCACTTACTGTTATCGCTATTGTCATTGCTTATATGGCAATTATGTTGTTTATTGGCTGGTATTCTAAAAATATGATATCTAGCAATAAAGATTTTATGGTTGCTGGTAGACGACTAGGACCTATTTTAATGGCTGGTACACTTGCCGCTACAGAAATCGGCGGTGGTAGTTCTTTAGGTGTAGTCCAGCAAGGTATGGATAAATTTGGTATTAGTGCTGCTTGGTATGTTATTACAATGGGCTTTGCCTTTATAATCCTAACTTTCTTAGCACCAAAATTCCGTGCTTCTACTGTAAAAACAGTTCCAGAATATTTTCGTCGTCGTTATGGGAAAATACCTGGATTTATTACTGCTATCATCATGCTTTTGCCATTAATTGGTCTTACTGCTGGTCAAATGATAGCTTCCGCTGTAATCCTTTCTACAATGATTGGTATTTCATTTAATTTAGCTGTTATTGCAATCTGTGTGATTGTAACAATTTATTCTGTAATGGGCGGTCTTTGGAGTGTTACATTAACTGATTTCATTCAAGTCTTCTTCATTGTATTCGGTATGGCTATAGCCATTCCATATGCATTTGATTTAGCTGGTGGCTGGCAAAATGTAGTTAATAATGTTCCTCCAGAAACCTTTGATTTATTTCATGGTTATAGCCTCTTAGACATCATTTCATTGACAATTATGTATATAACTACTTTTACAATAGGGCAAGAAGCTGTTTCTCGTTACTATGCTGCCCGTGATGGTAAAGCAGCTCAGCAAGGTTCTATCTTAGCTGCTATCATCAATTTTATATATGGTTTTATTCCAGCAATTTTAGGTGTTTGCGTTTTAGCACTCATCAATATGGGTTCTTTTGATGCATCTTTATTCAGCGAAGTTGGCTCTCGTTATGCTTTACCAACATTAGCAATCCATGCTATGCCACCTGTTATCTGCGGTATTTTATTTGCTGGTGTTATCTCTGCTACCATGTCTAGTGCAAGTTCCGATTTACTTGGTACTGGTTCTATATTTGCAAATGATATTTACCGCGAATTCATCAAACCATCAGCAACAGATGAAGAAGTCATGAAAGTAGCTCGTATCGTTATGATTTTAAGCGGTTTATTATCTCTTTTAGTAGCTTTATTTAATACATCTAGTATTATTACAATTTTAATGTTCTCTTTCTCCTTGCGTGCTGCTGGTGCTTTTTTCCCATATGTTCTTGGACTTTATTGGAAAGGTTCTTCTTTTGCTGGAACTATTGCTTCATTAATTTCTGGTACAATCGTTGTCGTTTATATAGAACAAATTTCTCATGGTATGCTATTTGGCTTTAAAATAGGTCAGCCTATTTTACCTGGGCTTGTTGTAGCATTTATAGCTTTTGTCGTATTTTCTAAATTATTTCCACCAAAAGAATTTACAACAGAATTAGCACATGATGAACATGAATCTTAACTTATTTTTAAGGAAGTCTTATTTATGAAAACTCTATTAAAAAATGGACTTATTGTAGATGGAAACAACACTAAACCATATATAGGTAATGTCCTCATAGAAAATGATTTTATAATAGCCGTCGGCAATATAGATATAGATGATGTTGATAATATCATTGAGCTCAATGGTCTAACTGTGGCTCCAGGATTTATTGATACTCACAGTCATAGTGATTTAGAAATTTTAAGTCAGCCTGAAGTCCTACCAAAAATCATGCAAGGTATTACAACAGAAATTTTAGGTCAAGACGGTATATCCATGGCACCACTACCTACAAAATACATCAATCCATGGCGCAAAAACCTTGCTGGACTTGATGGCGAAAGTGATACTATCAATTGGAATTACCAAACTACTAAGAATTACTTAAAAATGATTGATGATGTTAAACCCGGACTAAACGAATGTTACCTTGTGCCACACGGTAACATTCGCATGGAAGCCATGGGATTAGATAACCGCCAACCAACTGATGAAGAAATACAAAAAATGTGTGATATAACACAGCGTGAAATGGAAAATGGTGCCATTGGTTTATCTAGTGGTCTCATTTATATGCCTTGTGCTTATAGTAAAACTGATGAAATTATTGCCATGTGCAAAATCGTTGCTAAATATGACGGTATCTTTGTTGTACATCAACGCAGTGAAGCTGATACTATCATAAATTCCATGAAAGAAATCATAGATATAGGCAGAAAATCAGGAGTTAAAATCCATTTTTCCCATTTCAAAGTTTGCGGTAAGAAAAATTGGCAATACATTGATACTATGTTGCACCTTATTGATGAGGCTGAAAAAGAAGGAATTAAAATCTCCTTTGACCAGTATCCTTATGTAGCTGGTAGCACCATGCTTGGTGTAATCTTACCACCTTGGGTTCATGACGGTGGAGCAAATAAAGTTTTAGAAAGACTCCAAGATAAAACACTCCGCAAAAAAATGATTTATGATATCGAACATGGCATTGATGGATGGGACAATTTTATTGATTTTGCTGGCTTAGATGGAATTTATATAACAAGTGTAAAACATAAGCAAAATGAAAATGCTGTCGGTCTTAATCTCGTAGAATTAGGCAAATTAAAAAATAAAAACCCATATGATGCTACTTTCGATTTATTACTTGAAGAAGAAAATGCTGTTGGTATGGTTGATTTTTACGGTTCTGAAGAACATGTAAAGCAATTTTTACAGCGTCCAGAAATGAATGCTTGCACTGATGGTCTTTTAAGTGGCAAACCTCATCCTAGAGTTTACGGTGCTTTTCCACGTATCCTCGGAAAATACGTACGTGAAGAAAAAACTCTTAAATTAGAAGAAGCTATTTATAAAATGACAAAAAAACCTGCTGATACATTCCATATCGCAAAACGAGGCCAATTAAAAGCTGGTTATTATGCTGATATCACCATTTTCAACAAAGATACCATTATTGATAAAGGAACTTTCACTAATCCTGTTCAATATCCTGAAGGTATCCATTACGTATTCGTCAATGGACAAATGATAATAGAAAACAAAAAACATACTGGCATACGCTTTGGCAAAGTTTTACGCAAACAAGGAAATTAACGCTACAACATAAGTTTATACTAAACATCAAATAAAAAATTTATAAATAATTTCATGTAAAAAAAACACTCCAAAGTTTGAGTATTAACTCAGCCTTTGGAGTGTTTTTACTATGCATATGATTCTTGTTTATTCTTACTTTGTAAATATCTAACTACACAAGATAATGTATAATTTATTATAAAATATATTAAAGCTGCACAGCCAAATAATATAAATACATCAGATACATTTATGGTATTTGTTCCATTGTACAAGCTAGCATTACTTAAAATTTTCTTTACACAAGCCATCAATTCAATCGTTGCTACATTAGCTAAAAATGAAGAGTCTTTTATAGTCGTTATTACTTGGCTTAATAGTGTTGGTACTACATTTCTATATGCCTGTGGCAAAATTATATATACCATCGTCTGAAAAGTATTAAAACCTTGTGAATAACTAGCTTCAAATTGACCTTTTGGTACAGCATTAAGTCCACCACGAATTATTTCTGCGATTACTGCTGACGTGAATAAAATCAACGCAATTGTAGCTTTAAATAATAACTTGGTTTCTACTGAAGATAAACCTAGCATACTATGACTAAAAATACTAGGAACTGGAATAACGATTATACCAATGAAAATCCAAAATAATAATGGTGTATTTCTAAAAACTTCAATATATATACTTGCTAACCATTTAAAAACAATATTTTTCTTTGATGTACAATAATTTCTCACTAAAGCCAATACTGAACCAAATATAATACTTAAAAATACTGCTATCACTGAAATTATTAATGTAAATACAACACCTTTTAATATAAATACTAAAATTGCTGGCTTTTGCAATATAGATAAACTAGCTAAAATTTCATTCATAATCAAAACATCCTTTTATTATGCCATTACATCTTTTTTCTTTAATCTATTTTCCCATATAGTAGCTAAAGTTGATAAAGGGAAACAAATTATAAAGAATAAGATACCACATACAATATAAGCTGGCGCATATGCTCCACCTGTAGTTGAACCTGTGACAAAATTATATGTTAAAGAAATTAAATCAGAACCACCTATAATATACAAACAAGATGTATTTTTTATTAAATTTACTATTTGATTTACCATTGGTGGTAAGATAATTTTTATGCTCTGCGGCAAAATTATATAATACATTTTTTGAACATAATTAAAACCTTGTGATGTAGCAGCTTCAAACTGACCTTTCGGTATAGAGCTTATACCAGCACGGAAAACTTCAGCCATATATGCTCCATGATAAATTCCTAAAGATATTATTCCTGCAAATAAAACGCTTACTTTATACCCAGAAAAAGCTAATATATAATAAAAAACACACAATTGTAATAATAACGGAGTATTTTGAATAACCTCAACATAAATGCGATTTATCATGCGAAAAAATTTATTATAACTTGTACCCATTAGACCAATTATAATACCTATAATAAGCGATAAAACAATACCTACAACTGCTGTTTCTAATGTATTTAAAAAACCTAAAATAAAAGTATCTTTATAATTCCATATCATTATCCAATCATTTTTAGAAAAAATTTCTGCCATAAACTTCACCACTAAAATCATTTATAATTTATAAATCTACTACATAATAATAAATCTAAAGCTTTATAAAGCTTTAGATTTATTATCATATTTTTTTCAATTTGCTATTTTATTTTAAATTATTTTCAGTAATCAAAGTATCTACTGTACCGTCATTTAAACTTTTTTGAACAAATTTTTCTACAACTTTAGATAATCCAGAACCTTTTTTAGTTGCTATACCATATTCTTGTGGTGCAAATTCTTCTGCAATATAAGAACGACCATCTGTATTATAAATAGCTAAAATAGATTTATCTACGCAAAATGCATCTACATCACCAGCACTTAAAGCAGTAGAAATTGCTGGATAATCATCATATTGTTTGAAACTTACACCTGTTGTCCATGTTGCCGGATCAAATGTTTTTGCATCATAACCATCGCTAGGAATAACACCTGCTTTAATCAATGCTTCTACTAAAGATTTTGCAGAGGTAGAACCAGAAGATACACCAACTGTTTTACCTTTTAAATCAGCCAAAGTTTTAATTCCAGAAGAATTTTCTACTAATACACCTACATGGTCTGTATAGTATGGAGTTGTAAAATCCCAACTATTTTTTCTTTCATCTGTTATTGTAAATGTAGCAATTACACAATCAATATCACCAGAATCAAGTAAAGCTGTTCTTGTTGCTGCTGTTACTGGAGTAAATTCCACATCTACGCCTAAACTTTCAGCCAATTTTTGAGCTAAAGAAATTTCTAATCCAGAATATTCACCAGTTGCTGGATCTTCATAACCAAAACCTTTAGTTACATTTTTTACACCAACTTTTAAAGTACCTCTATCTATAATTTCTTGCACATCACTTGGATTAGAACTTGATGCTGATTTATTTTCAGTATCACTTCCACAACCTGCTAACATCATAACAGACATACATATTGTTAAAAATCCTAATACCCATCTTTTTAAAATTTTCATAAATAACTACACTCCTTCACACTTTGCTATCTATATATTTTTAATGAATAATCTTCCCTAAGAAATTTTTGACTCTTTCATTATTTGGATTATCAAAAAAAGTAGCTGGTGAACCTTCTTCAATAATTTGCCCATCTGCCATAAAGATTATTCTATCTGCCACTTGTCTAGCAAATCCCATTTCATGTGTTACTACAACCATAGTAATATTAGCTTCTTTTGCTAGTTTAATAATAACATCTAAAACTTCTTGAATGGTTTCAGGATCTAAAGCCGATGTTGGTTCATCAAATAAAATAATCTTTGATTGCGTACATAAAGCTCTAGCTATAGCAATACGTTGCTGCTGACCACCTGAAAGTGTTAAAGGATAAACATGTGCTTTATCTCTTAATCCTACTACATCTAAATAATGATAAGCTAAATCTTCTGCCTCTTTTTTAGTTTTATGATGTAATTTTATAGGAGCTAACGTCAAATTTTCTAAAACTGTTAAATGCGGATATAAATTAAATTGTTGAAAAACCATTGATATATTATTTTTGATAATATTTGTCTTATTTTTATGTGTCAATTGTTCACCATTAATAAAGACTTTTCCTTTAGTAGGTTCTTCTAAAAAATTCATGCATCTTACAGTAGTCGATTTTCCAGAACCTGATGGTCCTATAATAACTAATTTTTCTCCCTCTTTTACTTCTAAATTGACATCTTTTAATACATGAATACTGCCAAAATATTTTTCTACATGCTCTAGTCTTATCATAAAATCCCACCTACTAAACAGAAAAGGCGCCTCATTGTCATAAATAACAATGAAACGCCTTTGTTTCTAAATTTAATATCAAATTATTTTTGCATACTCTTATTAAAATATGCCTTTATTAATCTTTAAAAGCTCGCCTTGTAAGATTTAGGTTTAGTATAGTTTACTTTAATCTACTTGTCAAGTAATGATACTATTCCAAAATATAACCTTAAATTAAAATTCCTGCTTTTTATATCTTATAAATCTTTTAGACTACGAATACCATTTTTTACATAGTCAACTGGTCTACTCCAATCAACATGTACATCAGTTGCTTCCCATAAACGAGTAAGTGCTAATTGAAGTGTTTCCACATCATCTAATGGATTAATAGTTATTGTAGTAAAATCATGTAATGTTTCATGTGGTACTTGTAAAGTTAATGGTGTATTTAAAAACTCTTCTACTTTTTGTTTAGCTACTTCATTTGCCAAAACAATATTTGCAGATTTAGTATCAGCTGTATACTCAATATATCCTAAATCACTATGACAAGAAATAGCTACACTATAATTGTTTTCCATAAAAAATCCCTTCTTTTATCAATAACGTTATACTTATTTTAACTGAGCCTAATAATCTGCGCAAGTAAAAATGCAATTTGCAATTCTGACTTGTTCACTCTTGCACAGATTTCATCTTTATGCTATTATATTATCAGTTAATAACGGAGTATGCCTGCAATGTGCGTAGGTCTTTTTATATTGTCTAACCTTACTCTTTCTAAACGGGAATCTGGCTGTGATATTTGTGCTGCTGAATCGTCTCGAACGAATAGCAAAGCTCTTATCCAAGATACCCACCTGCACCAAGCAGGTCTAGGCGAATAAAAGATAACGGCATTATGGGCATATAAAAAAGCATTGTTTTACAAAAAGTGAAACAATGCTTTTTTGTTTGTCAAAAATCAATTTAAGATTACAAAAATCTAGTCTTTAGTAAAAACTATGTAAAATATAAAATCTTCTCTTGTAGTAGCTATCAAAAAATTTTATACTGATTACATATTAATATAATATCCATTATTTTTTATAAAATATAATTTACATTTAATCTATATCTATGAGGTGTTCTTATGCAAAAAATTTACTGTGTTGAAGATGACGAAAGTGTTCGCGAACTTGTCATCTATGCATTACAATCTTCTGGATTTGAAGCTCAAGGCTTTGTCAATGCTGAAGAATTTTTCCCTGTACTAAAAAATAATGTGCCTGATTTAATTCTTTTAGACATTATGCTCCCTGGCATTGATGGCATTGAAATCCTCAAAGAAGTTCGTAAAAATCCTAAAACACAACATACTCCTATCATCATGCTCACAGCTCGTGGTAGTGAATACGATAAAATAACTGGTCTTGATAATGGTGCTGATGATTATGTAACTAAACCATTTGGTGTAATGGAATTAATTGCACGCATAAAAGCAGTTTTACGTCGCAGTGCAAAAATCAATGTAGCACAAGACAAAGCTACTAATGATTTATCTGCAGGTAATGGTCTTCTTGTATTAAATCATGATTTCCATAAAGTCTATGTAAATAATGAAGAAGTTATTTTGACATTAAAAGAATTTGAACTTTTATACTATCTATTAAAAAATAAAAATATCGTTATTTCCCGCGATAAAATTATGGACAAAGTATGGGATTATAATTATGCAGCTGAAACTCGTACTGTCGATGTGCATATAAAAACACTTCGCCATAAATTAGGAGTAGCCAGCAAATTAATCGAAACTATCCGTGGAGTCGGTTATAAAATCATTGATTAATATGAGTATGAAGCAAAAAATCTTCAATTATATGTGCTTTTTAGTATCTATGGCTGTTATTTGTACTTTTATTTTAACTTTGACCTTATGTTATCCATTATTTTTTGAACATACAAAACAAGAAGTTAAAGATGAGGCTACTTATTTAACTTATGTTTTTAATCATCATTTAACAGACCCTAAAGAATTACTAAAAGATGCACAGACACAAACACGCATTACCTGGATTGACCCTGAAGGCAATGTTATCTTTGATAATAGTGCTGAACTAGATAAAATGGAAAATCATCTTTTGCGTCAAGAAGTACAAATTGCCCAAAAAGTAGGAACAGGTGAATCTTATCGCATCTCAACTACGCTTGGAACTAATACGTATTATTACGCTGTGAGATTAGATGATAATTCTGTTTTACGTCTTTCTCGCAATAATGTCAGTGCATATGATATGGTTCAAGAAGCCTTGCCGATATTGTTAGCTATGATGTTATTAATCTATTTAATCTCTCTACTGGCTGCTCGCCGTATGGCTAGAAATATCATTGCACCTATAAATTCTATCAATCTTGAACACCCTATTATGAATGACTTATATGAAGAATTAAATCCTATGTTAATTCGTTTAGAAAATCAAAATGAGCAAATTCACCAACAAATGAAGACTTTAAAAAATCAACAGCGTGAATTTACTATGATTATCAACAATATCGAAGAAGGTTTAATCTTAATCAATCATTCTTATAAAATATTAGCTATAAACCATAGCGTATTAAATATTTTAAACGCCGAAAAAATAGACTATATTGATAAAAATCTCTTTACGCTTATCAATAATGAAACATTATATCAAGCTGCTCAAAATGTAATGCGTGGAGAACGACAAGAGTTTTATTTACCTCTTGATAAAAAAACTTATCAAATCATTGCCAGCCCTGTAACTAAGCATAATACGGTAAAAGGTGCTTTAATTCTCTTTGTAGATATCACGGAAAAACGCATGGCAGAAAAAATGCGTCAAGAATTCTCCGCTAATGTATCTCATGAATTAAAAACACCACTCACTTCTATTTCTGGATTTGCTGAACTTTTACAAAATAATATGGTTCGACCAAATGACATTCCTTTATTTGCTAGCAAAATCTACAAAGAAGCTCAACGTCTAATCAGTTTAATTCAAGATATAATCAAACTTTCTCAACTTGATGAAAAAAATAGTACCTTTATGAAAGAACCTCTTAATCTTTCCGCTATCTGTAAACAAATTATTTTACGCCTAAATGATAAAGCTTTAACAAAACAAGTAAAAGTCATCTTTAAAGAAAATCCAAATAGTGAAATTATTGGTGTTCGTCAATTAATTGAAGAATTAATTTATAATCTCATCGAAAATGCTATAAAATACAATAAAGCCAATGGTTCTGTCTTTATTTCTTTATTAAATGAAGACAAAAATCATCTTATCTTAGAAGTAAAAGATACTGGAATAGGTATAGCGTCAGACGATTTACCACATGTATTTGAAAGATTTTATCGTGCTGATAAATCCCGTTCTCAAATCAATGTAGAAGGTACAGGCTTAGGTCTTGCTATCGTTAAACATATTGCTGAATTCCATCATGCTAATTTAACAATTCAAAGTAAACCTAATGAAGGAACTTGTATCAGAATTCATTTTTCTTTAAAATCAGATTAAAAAATTTTTTAAACCCCTATTTTAGGGGTTTTCTTATTGTTTAAGCTAAAATTTTTGGTATAATAAGTAGAGTAACAAATTTTATAATATATATAATGAGGGTGCATGCTTATGCGATTAATAAAAAATATTATTTGCCTTACTGTATTAATGGTTTTCACATTATTCCATACTCAAATTAGTTTTGCCGCTGATTCTGAATGGTATTGGATTAGCTCAGATGATAAATATAGTAAATATTTTTCTATGACAAGAATTACTACTGTTTCTAGTCAAAATAACATTCCTACTTGTATTGAAGATTGGATAAAAACAGGTTACGCTCCAGGTGGAGCAGCTGAAACTATAGCTAATATGAAACTTCCTATCAATGATCCTAATCAATTAGTCTATAGCTTAGCTCGTGTTCAAATCAATCCTCAAGAAAGAACCCTACGCTATATGGAAGAAATCTTCTATGATAAAGATGGTAAGGCTCTTTATACACTCAAATACAATAACCCTGTAAATAAAGATATCAACTCTCAATCTTTTGATGAAAAATTTTATGCTATGATTGTAGACCGTGTATTCAATAAAGGTGAAGGTGGTCGTCTTATCTCTAATGCTCGTTGGCTTGGCTTATGGAGTAATGAATCTGGAGAAAGTAGTGCCGATACAGCTACACTTCGTCAGATAGATAACAACATCATTGTTTGGATTTGGCAAGAAAACAAAGACTCTGCTGGCAATGTTTCCTCTATCCAATTCATGAAAAAAGAATATAACGTCAAAAATTTAACAGCTAGAACATTAAAATATAATTTCTGGTCTCCTGATACAAATTGGATTGATAAAACACCTAATCTCGACAAAAATATGCATTCTATCATTCCTGAAAGCACAGAAGATGTAGAATTCAAGAAAATAAGATATTATGCTAATAAATATCCTGAATGGGCAACACGTTATCAAATCAATAAAACAGCAACAACAGCTACTGTTCCAACAAACACAACAGCAACTACTACAACTCCAACACCTACTACACCTGTAAACTCTACTACAACATCACCAGCTGCTAGTGGCGTTACAAATCCTATTGGCTCTGTAGGTCCTATTGGAGCTCCTATAAATTAAAATTTGCGACTTAGTTTTAGTTATGCTAAAATTTAGCTTATTAAATTCATCTAACTAATTTAGATTGAAATTGCGGCTGTAGCTCAGACGGATAGAGCATTCGCCTCCTAAGCGAAGGGTCGCGTGTTCGACTCACGCCAGTCGCACCATTTATAAAAATAACGGATATTAATCATAATAATTATGATTAATATCCTTTTTTATTGCCCTTTATCAAAAATATCAAGATAAAAAAATTCTTTTACTTCAACATTTATTATAGAAACTTTTTATTAATAAGTTTATTAATCTTATTATATATTGATTATATATTGATTATATATTGATTATATATTGTTGATATTGAACTTTAAAACATTTATAATATAACCATAAAATAATCATCACTTATTGATAAATTTATTATAAAGGAGATATTTTCATGTATAAATCATTTGGTTATCCAGAATTCAATGCTTCTGGCGAACAAATTCTTACTACTTACAATAATGAATATAGTAATATGCTAATGGATATTCGTGTCTATAAAATTAAAGCTGATGAAGAAAGAATTTTCTGCCGTGAAGGTGAAGAAATTGCCATACTACTCTTAGCTGGTAAAATCACTTATATTTTTGATGGACAAGAAAAAACTGTATCTAGAAAAGATGTTTTTACTGAAGGTCCCTGGTGCGTTCACGTTTGCAGTAATACAAAAGTAATTGTTAAAGCAAACAGCGATGCAGAAATTCTTGTTCAATGCACAAAAAACGAAAAACAATTCCCTGCTAAATTATATGCTCCAAAAGATGTTCCTTGGGGATATTCTTGTGCAGGAAAATTCGGTAACACTGCTCAACGTCAAGTTAATACTATTTTTGATTATGACACAGCACCTTATTCTAATATGGTTTTAGGTGAAGTAATTAATGATAGAGGTAATTGGTCTGGCTACTTACCACATTATCACCCACAACCTGAAGTTTACTATTTCAAATTTGATAGACCAGAAGGTTTTGGTGCTAGTTTTATCGGAAATGATGTATTTAAAAGCATTGATGGTAGTTTTGCCGCTATCGCTGACAGCAAAACTCATCCACAAGCTGTAGCTCCAGGTTTTTTAATGTATACTTGTTGGATGATTCGTCATTTTGATAATAATCCTTGGCTCCGTCAAAATTGTAATGAAGATGAACGATATATTTGGCTTCATGATGCTAAATTTTAATTAAATCTTGTTTTTTCTTACTAAATATTTTATAATAAAAAAAAATTGAAAAAAATCCACTAGGGGTGCTTTTGAAGCTGAGAGGAAATATTCCGACCCTTAGAACCTGGTTTGGTTAAGACCAACGTAGGGAAGTGGCAAATAAATGATTATCAAGGCAGATTTGCAACTTTCTTTGCATATCTGCTTATTTTTTTGCCATTTATCACTTCTTATATTATGGAGGCAAAATTATGACAATGACACAAATGCAATCAGCTAGAGCTGGTAAAATCACTGATGAAATGAAAATCGTAGCTCAAGAAGAAAAAATGGATATTGAAACTCTTCGTGAACGTGTTGCCAATGGTACTATCGCTATTTGTGCTAATATCAATCATCAAAATTTACACCCTTATGGTGTAGGCGAAGGACTTTGTACTAAAGTAAATGCTAATATCGGCACATCTAGTGCTTTTCCTGACCCAACTCCTGAAATCGAAAAATTAAATGTCGCTATCGCATCTGGTGCTCATTCTGTAATGGATTTAAGCACAGGAAATAATATTGATGCTTCTCGTCAAGCTATTTTAAAACATTCCACTGTAATGGTAGGAACTGTGCCAATTTATCAAGCAACAGTTGATGCCATCAAAGCTCATGGTGCTGTCGTGAAAATGACTGAAGAAGATTTACTTCATGCCATTGAAAAACAAGCCAAAGATGGTGCTGATTTCATGACTATTCACTGCGGTGTAACTATGGATGTAATCAATCGCATGAAAGCAGAAGGTCGTTATATGGACGTAGTTAGTCGCGGTGGTTCATTCATCACAGGTTGGATGCTCTATAATGAAAAAAATAATCCACTTTATGAACGCTATGATGATATCTTAGATATCTGTGCAAAATATGATGTTACTATGAGTCTTGGCGATGGTCTTCGTCCTGGCTGTCTTGCTGATGCTACTGACCATGCTCAAATTCAAGAACTTTTAAATTTAGGTGGACTTGTAAAACGCGCTTGGGATAGAGGTGTACAAGTCATGGTCGAAGGTCCAGGTCATGTACCATTTGACCAAATAGCTACAAATATGAAATTGCAAAAAAGCATTTGTCATAATGCTCCATTTTACGTTCTTGGTCCACTTGTTACTGATATTGCTCCTGGATATGACCATATCACTGCTGCAATCGGTGGTACTATGGCAGCATCTTGTGGTGCGGATTTCCTTTGCTATGTAACTCCAGCCGAACATCTTGCTTTACCAAATGTTCAAGATGTAAAAGATGGTGTTATTGTAACTAGAATTGCCGCTCATGCTGCTGATATCGTAAAAAATGTACCAGGTGCAAAAGATTGGGATTTAAATATGGCTAAAGCTCGTAAAAAACTTGATTGGGAAGAACAAATGAATTTAGCTATCGACCCACAGACAGCACGTCAAAGACGCGCTTCACGCAATCCAGAAGGCACAACTGCTTGCTCTATGTGTGGCGATTATTGTGCTGTTGAAATCGTCAATAAATACCTCGGTGCTACAATCGAACATTGTTAATTTAAAAATGCAGGATAATCCCTGCATTTTTTCATTCATTATGATAAAATTTTTATAGATATTCTTATATCTCATAAAATTATTGATGAAAGAAGGTATTGTTATGAGTAATCATATTGAAGCCAAAATTGGAGAAGTTGCTGATGTCGTTTTACTTCCTGGCGACCCATTACGTGCAAAATACATCGCTGAAAAATTTCTAGAAAATCCTGTCTGCTACAATCATATTCGCAATATGTTTGGCTATACTGGAACATATAAAGGTCATAAAGTTTCTATCCAAGGCACTGGTATGGGTATTCCTTCTATTTCTATCTATGCACATGAATTAATCTGCGATTACCATGCAAAAAAATTAATTCGCGTTGGTACTTGTGGTGGTTTAAAAGATGATGTTCATGTTCGTGATGTTGTTATCGCTCAAGGAACAACTACTGATAGTGGCATTATTGTTCGCACTTTTGGTGATGGACTTCATTATGCTCCACTTGCTGATTTTGAATTATTAGGCAAAGCATATCACCATGCTAAAAAATTAAACATTCCTGTGAAAATTGGTAACGTATATTGTCAAGACCGTTTCTATGATGAAGAAGTTGATTTACAAAAATTAATCCAATACGGCTGTCTTGCTGTAGAAATGGAAACTTCTGCTCTTTATATGCTTGCTGCTCGTTATAATGTACAAGCACTTGGCGTATTTACTGTAAGTAATCACTTATTTACAGGTGAAGAAACTACAGCTAAAGAACGTGAACAATCCTTTAATGATATGATTAAAATAGCTCTCGAAACTGCTATTGATAACAAAGAAATCTAAAAAAATCCCTATAATTATGGAAATGATATGTCCCAAAAATCCTGGACACATTTCTTAATTATAGGGATTTTTATTAAATTTATTGATTTATATATTAGTTTCTATATTTTTCTTAGCACTAACAAGTTCTTTACCACAATGAATTGCTACAGAAACTGCAAGTATCATCAAAGCAAGTGCAATAATTAATTGTAATCCATCTACAGCAAAAACAAATTGTCCCATAGATAATTTTACAACAATTGCATATACAGCTTCTACTAAAGCTGTCATAGTAACGCAGAACATAACTACCATTGGAATATAAAGCATAAAACCTTTTCTTCCAGTTGTTTTTAAGAATACAGCCAAAGAGATAAGCACCAATGCAGACAATAACTGATTAGCAGCACCAAATAATGGCCAAATATTCATATAACCACCAAGGCATAATAAATAACCAATAAATAAAGTTATAAATGTAGCAAAATATTTATTTGTACATAATTTTTGTACAAAACTCATTTCTTGACCTTCATCTACGCTGAATAATTCTTGAAAAGACATACGGCCAATACGAGCTACTGCATCTAATGAAGTAAGTGCTAAAGCTGATACACACATAGTCAAGATACAATTTGCTATATCATGTGGCATACCAAACATAGCAAAAAATCCAGCTACAGCTGTGGAGAAAATCTGGAAAGGTGTGCCTTCTGGCAACTGACCATTAGTAGCAGCAGAACAAACAATTACTAAAGAAACAACACCTAAAACAGACTCTACAAGCATAGAACCATAACCAACAAATAAAGTATCTTTTTCATTAGAGATAGTTTTAGAAGAAGTACCTGAAGATACTAAGCTATGGAAACCAGAAACGGCACCACAAGCAATAGTTATAAATAAAATTGGGAATAAATCTTTTCCATTTACATTAAAACCTACAAAAGCTGGCATATTAATTGTTGGATTTACTGCTAATACACCAATAACGCCACCAGCAATCATTGCTAAAAGTAAAAATGTACTCAAATAGTCGCGAGGCTGTTTTAAAATCCACATAGGCATTACAGAAGCTGCAAATATATAAACAAATACTACATAGAGCCAAATCATTCTATCTAAATAAATTGGAAAAGCAATACCCACAGCAAGCATAGCAATTAATAAAATAATACCTAAAACAAGACGAACTTTTTCATTCGGTTTAAATTTCTTAATGAATAAACCAAATAAAATAGCTACAAAAATAAATAACATGGATATTGAAGCTGCTGCTGCGTTTGGTGTTATTAATGCACCATCTTTACTAAATCCATTAAAAGTATTCGCTACTATATCAGCAAAAGCAGCTATTACTAATAAAGTAAATAACCAACAGAATAACAAAAATAAACGTCTGCCTGTTTTACCAATATAATGCTCAATTAACATACCCATGGATTTACCTTCATTTTTCACAGAAGCATATAATGCAGTGAAATCCTGTACTGCTCCAAAGAAAATACCACCTACGATAATCCATAAAAAAGCAGGAAGCCAGCCATACATAGCTGCAATAATTGGACCAGTTACAGGACCTGCACCTGTTATTGAAGAAAATTGATGAGAAAATACCGTAAATTTAGATGCTGGTGTAAAATCTTGACCGTCATTATATTTAAAAGCAGGTGTTTTTGCATTTTCATCAACACCCCAAGTATGTAATAACCAACGACCATAAATTCTATAGGCTAGAAAAAAAATTATAATAGCACAACCAACTAACATTATTCCATTCATCTAATCACCCTTTCTGGACAAATAAAATTTTTATCTCTCGATAATATATATATGTCTATATTTTATATCGAAAAATAAATGATTTTAACTTATAAAATTTATTATCGACTTATAAATATATCATCATCTATTTATTATGTCAAATTTTATTGTAAATATGTAAATCTAAAAATCAATTCAACTATAAAAAATAATTATGATATGTGTTATTTTGTAAATTGACAAATTATACTTCCCATGCTACTATTAGGATATTCAGTCTTGTTTTGGAACACAATTAAAGTCACGTCTTAGTCCTCCTCTTAATAAGTGTGGAAGATTCTTATGTGTTTTTTAGTTTGACCTCTGCACTGATTATATTTTATATCCTAAGGAGGATTTTATAATGGGAACAGGTACAGTTAAATGGTTTAATTCTGGTAAAGGCTATGGCTTCATTACTAATGATGACGGATCTGGAGATTTATTCGTTCATTTCTCCGCTATCAATTCCGAAGGCTTCAAAACTTTAGAAGAAGGTCAAAAAGTTACTTTTGATACAGAAGCTGACAGCCGTGATGCTAGCAAACTTCGTGCAGTAAACGTTACTGTTGTAAAATAATAATAAAAAAAGAGCAATCATATTGACATGCACCCAAAATATTGGACATATTAATTAAGCTACTAATTGAGACTTAGTTCTGTATTCTACGGGACTAAGTCCTTTTA
>NZ_CFQVBI010000088.1:0-12579 GCF_986095205.1 Megamonas sp.
AAACAATGATATCGAATCATTGTTTTTTAGCGAGCTTATATCTCCATAAATAAATTTAGGGGCTTTACGCTCGCATTTGGTAAATTATATTTGAAAATCTCTCAATATATAATGATATATAATGTTAAATGCTGTTTATTTTACTTTGCAGAATTTTATTCATAGAAAAAATTTTTTGTTGGTTTATTTCTATATTAAGAAATAAATAAAAAAGTTAGCTTTTTCTTGAAATCAAAAAGGACGTAAATTATAATAAAATTTATCTATAAAGGCAGGTGAAAAAGAGTGAAACAATTTAATCAAGATAATATGAAAAGTATAAGTGATTATATTAATAATTTTTATGAAGATAATCCCTTTACAAAACATTTAGGTGTAGATATTGTTTCTATTGATAAGGGAAATGTATGTGTTAGTCTGACAATTAAACATGAACATACAAATGTTTATGGCATAGCTCATGGTGGTGTGATTATGTCCCTTTGCGATATGGCTATGGGCGCAGCCTGTCTTAGTGTGGGAAAGAAAGTAGTAACTTTGGATTTTAATATTAATATTTTAAAATCTATTGATATGGAAGATGTGGCTATTGTAAAAGGAATAATTATTCATAATGGAAGAAGTACAGTAGTTGCTGAATGTGAAGTTTTTAATAAAGATAATAAATTATGTGCCAAAGCTCGTGGTACATTTTTTGTGATAGGACGATTAGCTAGTGAATGAGATGATTTTTAAACGACTTATAATTTTTAGTATAGTTTTTGTACAAATTTTTATAGCATTTAACCCAGCAAGAGCTATGGATAGCATAGTAGATGATGCTCCGCCAGTAGATGAATCAAAACCATATATTCCTGTTACAGCAGATAATCTACAAGATATGACGGCTCAAGCTGCAATTTTGATAGATGCAACTACAGGTAGAGTTCTTTATGAAAAAAATCCAGATGCTAAAGCGATGCCTGCAAGTACGACTAAGATGATGACTTGCATACTTGGACTGGAAAATGCAAATGATGATGACATAGTCGAAGTCGATAAACGTGCTGTAGGTGTAGAAGGTTCTGCCATTTATATAAATGAAGGCGATAAAATAAAAATGTCAGAACTGTTGCAAGCTACAATGCTTGCTTCTGGTAATGATGGTGCTGCAGCCATTGCTTATTATGTAGGAAAAGGCTCACTAGAGATTTTTGTGCAAATGATGAATGATAAAGCAAAAGAAATTGGCGCTACTAATACACATTTTAATAATCCTCATGGATTGACAGATATGAACCATTATACAACAGCTAGAGACTTGGCTAAGATTGCAAGATATGGTTATGAAAATGAAAAATTTCGTAAAATAGTATCAACAAAAGAACAAGAAATACAGTGGGTAAATCCAACAGAACGAAAAGATATCTATGGTAGTACAAATCGCCTATTGTGGAATTATGATGATGTAACTGGTATAAAAACAGGATATACTGATGCTGCTGGTGGTTGTTTAGTAGCTTCTGCACAGAAAAATGGAGTTACACTTATTGCTGTGGTGTTGAAGACATCAGATAGTAGAGCTCGTTTTATTGAAGGTAGAGCTTTATTGGATTATGGATTTAAACATATAAAAGAAATGAAAACTGTTGATGAACAGAAATTAATTTCTAGTATATATACGCATAATAGCACTAATTATAAGACTACAGTAAAACCTATAGAGCCTTTTACTTATTTAGTCATGGATACAGATAATACAGATGATTTTTCTTGGAAAATAAATTTACCAGCATATATAGATGCTCCATTAAAACAAGATGCTAAAGTGGGAACGGTTGATTTATTATATCAGGGTAATGTCATTGGTAGTGTAGATATGGTAACGACAGAAGAAGTAACAGAAGGATTTAATCTTTTAGGTTTTTTACACAAATTATTTTTTAGTTAATAAAGAAAAAACTTAATAAATGAAGGGAATGATAATATGCAAGCATTACTACACGCTATCAGTGGTGTTTTGACTTTAATTTTTATGGGGCTGATAGGTTGCTATCTAGCTAAGATTGGTTGGATAAACAAAGATAATAAAGCCTTATTGCCGAAATTGGTAACAAATGTATCATTGCCTTTGTTTTTTATCTATAATATTACACATGCTTTTAGTCATGACCAATTATTGCATTTAATAACAGGTTCTATCGTGCCATTTATTTCTATTGGTGTATGTTTTATTTTAAGTGTGTTTTTGGCAAGATTTATGTCTAAAAAAGGTCATAGAGGGATTTTTCAATCTACATTTACAACTTCAAATACTATTTTTGTAGGTTTACCAGTAACTATGGCATTATTTGGTGAGGAAGCAATACCTTATACTTTATTGTATTTTTTCGCTAATACTACATTCTTTTGGACTTTAGGAAATGCTTGTATTCAGGCAGATTCAAAAGAATTTTCTTATCAGCAAATGTTTACTTTAAAAACATTGAGAAGAATTTTTTCTCCACCGATTTTAGGGTTTTTAGCTTCATTGATTATTTTAATTTTAGACATTCCTTTACCTAAATTTTTTATGGATACAGCTCAATATATGGGAAATTTGACAACACCACTTGCTTTGATTTTTATAGGTGTAACACTTTATTCTATGGGCTTGAAAAAAATTCGTTTTGATTTAGGTTTAATAGGTATATGTTTAGGTAGATTTATAATTGCACCGCTTAGCATGTACTTATTGTCTTTTATCTTCCCTATGCCAGAATTGATGTTTAAAGTATTTGTAATCATGGCGTCATTGCCTGCGATGATTCAAACAGTGGTATTATCTAGTCTTTATAATACAGATACAGAATATGCAACATTAGTAGTTTCTGCGACTACATTATTATCTATAATTACAATTCCAATTTATATGGTATTATTATCGTAAGTTTTGGTTCATTTTTCTTTTAATAAAAGAAAAACGAACCAAAAAGAAAATTTTACCCCGCAATATTGATTTTACTTTAACAAAGATAAAATTATGTCTACAACGTTCAAAACTCGCTTTGCTCAAACAGTTGAACTAAAATCGTATCCATAATTTTATCTTTGTTAATAGCTTTCAGCTACCGTAAAAGTCTACTAATGCGGGGATTTTTGGTATTATAAATGATTAATAATAAGTTAATATTATAAAATTTTAGTTGTAGAAGTTTTTTAGTTTGTTTTTCATTTAGTAAAACTGAATGTTAAAAATTTTTGGAGGAGAAATTTTTATGTCCTATAAGGTTTATTTATTTGATTTTGATTATACTTTGGCAAATTCGGAAGTTGGTATTGTGAAGTGTTTTGAGTTACTTATGGAGCAGGAAGGGTATCCGCTTCGTCCTAAAGATGAGATAAAAAGAACTATTGGTCTGCCTATGAGTGAGGCTTTGTCTATATTGACTGGAGAGGTTGATGAAGCAAAAATACAGGAATTAAAAGATAAATATACTATTTTTGCTGATTTATATATGACAGAGAATACATATTTATATGATGATACAAAAATGGTATTGAAGACTTTAAAAGAACGTGGGGCTAAAATAGCAATTATCTCTAGTAAAACACGTCGTCGTATTATGCAGACTTTGACTAGGGATAAAATAGATGATTTGGTAGAGTTTATTATTGGCAGTGAGGATAAATATGCGTATAAACCTGCTCCAGATGGAATTTTAGAAGCTGTTAAGCGTTTAAATGTAGATAAAAAAGATGTAATTTACATTGGCGATAATATTGTAGATGCTCAAGCTGCTCAAAATGCGCAGGTGGATTTTGCAGGGGTATTAACAGGAAATAATATTAAAGCAGATTTTGCAAAATTTCCTCATGTTAAAATAATGAATTGTTTACAAGAATTAATATAATGTCTTGGATATAAAATTTAAAATAATTATGTAGATAAAAAGAAAAAGTAGTCAACTAAAATATATTAAACGGAAAGGGGGAATTTAATATATTTTTAGATTGACTACTTTTTGGCTATAAGTAAGAAATAGAGTTTAAATCTGTGAGTGTAGTGCAATTATTAGTATTTTGGATTAAATCAAAAATTGGATTATCATTTGTTGGATAATAACAAAATGTAGCATAATATTTTCCATCTTGTAGATATAGTTCTATAATACTATTATCTATATAGACGGACAGATTTAATTCATCTTGAGCTTTTACTAGAAATTGACGAATGCCTTTTCCGCCTAATTTTAATTGACTGCGGTCTATAGTAAAAATAGAAGTATTTTTATCATAAGTTAATAAAATATATTCATCATTGAATTTTAATTTACCTTGCCAGCTAGAAATATCTTTAAGGGGGATAGATATTTCTAGTTTTTTATTTGCAGATAAAGAGATTTTATCTGTATTTATTTTTGTTGTAGTATTTTGATTTAATTCATTTAATTCGCTTATAGGACGTTGGTATAATTTATCATTTTTTAAAATTAATTCACGTGGTAAAGTTAAAGAATGAACCCAGCCATCATTTATAGTTGGATAATCTTGTAATTTATCTGGCATACCCACCCAACCAATTAAAATATGGCGGTTTTCATGAACTAAAACTTGTGGTGCATAAAAATCAAATCCCATATCAAACTCATGAAATTCGCCATGAGTAAATTCTAGTGTATCAGGATTAAATTGACCGATTAAATAGCCTGCTTGATAAAGATTTTGATATTGATATTTTTGAGCTTTTAAACCTTGAGGGCAGAATACTAAAATATCTTTATCGTCTATAGTAAATAAATTAGGACATTCCCACATATAACCGAAATCAGTTAGTTGAGTTTTTAATTCACCCCTAAAAATCCAATTTTCATCAATTTCTTCATAGATTAAAGCGCAACCTGTTAAATTTTCACGTTGAGCGCCTAAAATAATGAAACTGCGATTATTTTTGGTAAATATATAAGGGTCGCGAAAATGTGTAGTATATCCTTTAGGTACGGTATCAATAATGATTTTTTCTTTGATGAATTCACCATCATCATCTTGTTTAACTAAAACTTGACGAGGATAGCGTATATTTTGTTCATCTTTTAAATTAGCTGTGTAAATAATTTCTAATTTATTATTTTTACTACGTGCAGAGCCAGAATAACAGCCATCTTTGTCAAATTTGTCAACAGGAGCTAAAGCTATTTGAGGTTTAGTATAATTTATAAAATTTGTAGTTTGTGTATATGTCCAATGTTTATGTTTATGTTCACAGCCAAAAGGATTCCATTGGAAAAATATTTGATATTTACCTTGATGATAACAAAGACCATTAGGGTCATTAACTAAGCCTTTAGGCATTTCCAAATGAAATTTGTTATGCCATTGCATAAATGAAAGTCCTCCTTCATTAAATATTATTTTATATTTTTGCTAAGCGTGTGCTTTCACGTATGATTAAATTCATATTGTGGTCATATTCAGAAGTTACAGGGTGATTTTGAAGCATAGATAATAATTTTTCTGCTGTTTTTATGCCTAGATGTTTATAATCAAAGGCTAGGCTAGTCAATGATGGATAAGATATACTGCCTACAGGATAACCACCAAAGCCAGCAAGTGAAATATCTTGGGGAACATGGATTTTCTTTTCATGAAAATAACGCAATAATCCTAAAGCGATATTATCTGTAGCACAGATGACTGCACTAGGATTAAAAGACACTACAGTATCGCCTAAATTATAGGCTTGTTCAAAACTAAAATCAGTTTGAACAAAAGATATTTTACCTTGCGGATTATTAGCGAGAAAACCTTGTCTAAATCCTTTATAGCGGTCTACGCCTACAGCTTTATCTTGAGGAGATACTCCTAAAAATACCACTTGTTGATGATTTAAAGAGGCGATATATTCACCCATCAATTTGCCTGCATTGATATCATCTACTTTGATAAAATTTACTTTATCGTGGCTTTGTCCTGTAAAAATGATGGGGATATTAGCTTGATTGATTAATTTTAGATGATTGTCATTGATATTGATAGAGTCAACGATAATTCCATCTACACCTTGTTGAATTAATTGAGAGATATTATCTAGTTCTTTTTGCGAATTTAATTCACTGATTAAAATCAAAGCTTGATATCCCATTTGTTGTAAAATTATATTAAAACCTGTCAATAATTTGCCCGCAGAAAAAGAGTCTAAACGAGGCATGACAATGCCGATTAATTTACTTTGTTTAGTTTTTAAACGTTTGGCAAAAAAATTGGATTTATAACCTGTCTCACGTATGACTTTATCAATTAACATAGCTTTTTCCTTGCTTACGTAACCATTATTTAGATAGCGAGAAACGGTGCTTTTAGCTACTCCAGCTAGATTAGCAATATCTTGTATAGTGAGTTTTTGAGTCATGATAAAGTCATCCTTTGCAATAATTATTCTTCTGGTTTAAAGCATACCATAGTTAGAGCAAAAGCGACAGCTAAACCAATAAAATTAACAAGTAAATAAGCTGGTAATCTATCCATATATAAAAGCATACCAGGGATAACAGTAATACCCATACCTGTTCCAGCTAATTGTAAGATACTAGCTGTAGCACCAGCACAAGCACCACCGATTAATCCGCAGATAAAAGGTTTAACAAAACGAAGATTGATACCGAAAATAACAGGTTCAGTAATACCTAAAAATGCAGGAATAATTGAAGAAATATACATTGCACGTTTTTTCTTATTTTGAGTGCGTAGAGCAACAGCGATAGCTGCTCCACCTTGAGCTACTATAGCACCAGTGATGATAGCATTGAACATATCTTTACCAGTTGAAGAGAGTAGTTCAATTTCTAAAGCATTGAATACATGGTGAACACCACTTACAACAATTAATTGATGAAGACCACCAACGAAGAAACCACCAATACCATATGGCAATTCTAAAAATGTCTTAACTACATTGAAGATAAAAATTTCTAAGGCATGCATGATTGGTCCAATGACTAAAAGACCTAAGAGCATGGAAATAAATAAAGTCAAAAATGGAGTGATAATTAAATCGACAACATCAGGAATTACTTTTTTGAGGAATAATTGTAATTTGGAAGCGAAAATACCAAGTATTAATGCAGGTAAAACAGAACCTTGATAGCCGACAATAGGAATACTGATACCGAATAAATCAAGATATAGAGGAGAAGCAGTGCCAGCAGCAATAGCATAAGCATTTGGTAATTGTGGCGCTACTAACATCAAACCTAAAACAATACCGATTACAGGAGTTCCGCCGAATTTTTTCATTGCAGACCATGTAACAAGTGCAGGTAAAAAAGCAAAAGCAGTATCAGTTAAAATTTGAGACATTAATAAGAAATTATCACTGAATTCAATGCCTAAACTTGTAGCAGAACCGCGCAGTCCCATGAATAAACCAGTGGCTACCAATACAGGTATGATAGGCACGAAGATATCGCCTAAAGTACGTGAAATTTTTTGAGATAAAGACATTTGAGCATAAGCTTCAGCTTTATTATTAGAAGCTAAATGTCCTGTTTGTTTGATGATGACATCATAAACTTTATTTACAAATCCAGTTCCTAAAATTATTTGATATTGTGCAGCAGCGAAGAACTGTCCTTTTACGCCATCAATATTTTCAATAGCTTTTTCATCGATTTTAGATTTATCATTTAAAATCAAACGAAGTCTAGTAGCACAATGTTCTACAGAGCGAATATTATCTAAACCGCCAATATTTTCTAAGATTTTTTGCGCAACAATTTCTTCTTTAGCGAGATTGGAATTTGTATCAATGGCATTATTTTCAGAAATATTGTTATTTTTAGTATCCTCGTCATCTTTTTGAGCGGATTTTGCTAAGATAACTTGAGCATCATTTTTTATAGTTATTTCATCATAATCGAAAGCATTAGTAACAAGATATGGAGTTGTTACATCATAGCCAGCTTTTTTGATTTCATCTATATCAAAGGTTAATAGCAAATCTCCTTTTTTTACAGTATCGCCTTGATTTACTAAATTATGAAAGGGTTTGCCATTTAAATTCACAGTATCAATACCAATGTGAATTAAGATGGATTCGCCATCAGTTCCAGTAAGTCCAATAGCATGTTTAGTTTCAAAGAGAACTTCTACTTTAGCATCAAATGGTGCAAAGACTTTGCCTTCAGATGGCACGATACCACAGCCAGCACCCATAGCACCAGAGGAAAACGCAGGGTCTTTTACTTTGTTCAAGGCAATTAATTTGCCAGGAATAGGACTTGTTAGAATAAGATTTTTCATTTATGTACACTCCCTTAATTATGGAATTGGTTCCACCTATATGGTATCAGTTCCATAATTTTAAGTCAAGATTTAAATTTTGTATTGTGTTTTGAAAAAGAGTATATATAATAAAAATAGAGCAAGAATGGTATAAATTTTATTTGGGTGGGATTTTTTATGGAAATAAGAAAAATTTATAGTGAATTTAATACACCTGTTTATTTAAGTAAAGCATTAAATTTATATTATGGAGGCTGGGAAATTTGTTGTCCTATGCATACATTTGGGCCAGCAATACGACAGCATTACTTAATTCATTATGTAACGAGAGGCAAAGGAAGACTTTGGATGAATGATACTTGTTATGTAATAGAAAAAGATACTATGTTTCTTATTCGTCCAGGAATAACATGTGTTTATCAAGCAGATAAAGATGATCCATGGGAATATTGTTGGATTTGCATTGATGGTTATGATGTAGAAAATATGTTAAATAATAGTGGTTTTGACAAGGTAAATCCATTATTTTTTGATAAGAGTAATGGTGAAGTCAGAGATGCTATGTTGAATTTTATATTTTATTTTTCTAAGTATAAAAATAATGAATATATGTTGCTTAGTCGTTTATATAATATTTTTGGACATATGAAAATTCAAATGAAAAAACAGCAAGCAAAATCTATTCATGTAGAGAGAGCTATTGATTATATATATGAAAATTACAGTAAAAATATCAGTGTTACCGATATAGCAGAATATTTAGGAATAGATAGAACGTATTTATATCGTTTATTTAAAGAAGAATATGATATGTCGCCACAAAAATATCTTTTAAATTTCCGCTTGAAGACAGCTATGAATAAATTAGAAGGCGGAAATATGTCTATAGCTGATATAGCCTATAGTTGTGGGTTTAATGATGCATCAGCATTTTGTCATCAGTTTAAAAAAGTATATAAAGATACGCCACTTAATTATCGAAGATATCCTCAATTAGCTATTCGCGAATGAGTAAATTTTATAAAAAAGCATAAAGAAAAACCCCCTAGTTATGCACTAGGGGGTGAGTAAAGAATGTATATAAGTCCTAACACAAGAATTATATTAAAAGATAAGTTAATTGTCAATAAAATTTTTTAATAAGTCTATAGATAAAATATATATTAAATATTGTTTAATACAGCTTCAGTCATAGTTTTTGTATCTGCTTTGATGAAGCCTTCTTTATATAAATCAGGTGTGCGATATCCTTGAGCTAAAGCTTTATCTACAGCTTGTTCAATGCAAGTAGCAGCTTCTTGTTCATCAAGAGAATAACGAAGAAGCATAGCAGCAGAAAGTATAGTAGCTAATGGATTAGCAATGCCTTTGCCTGCAATATCAGGAGCAGAGCCATGAATTGGTTCATAAAGGCTAGTGGATTCACCGATACTAGCAGATGGAAGCATACCTATAGAGCCACTTAAAACTGCAGCTTCATCACTTAAAATATCGCCAAAAAGATTGCCTGTTACAATGACATCAAATTGGCTTGGGTTGATGGCAAGTTGCATAGCACAGTTATCTACATAGAGATTTTCCAAAGTGATTTCAGGATATTTTTCCGCTACTTTAGCAGTTGTTCTACGCCATAATCTAGAGGTTGCTAAAACGTTGGATTTATCTACAGAAGTCACTTTATTTTTGCGTTTTTTAGCAGCTTGCATAGCAAATTCTACAATGCGATTAACTTCAGGAACGGAATAATTTTCTAAATCCCAAGCACGTTCATTGCCTTCATAGATTTCACTTTCACATTTATCGCCAAAATAGATACCGCCGATTAATTCACGTACGATTAATACATCAGTACCTTTTACGATTTCTTCTTTGAGTGGAGAATATTCAACAAGAGCATCTGCTACTTTGATAGGACGAAGATTAGCATATAATCCGAGTCCTTTTCTAAGCCCTAAAACAGCTTTTTCAGGGCGAAGTGTAGGTTCTACATTATCCCATTTTGGACCACCAACAGCACCGAAAAGTACAGCATCAGCATTTTGTGCTGCTTCAAGTGTTGTCTGTGGAAGTGGGGTGCCACATAAATCATAAGCAGTACCACCAGCAGGATGACTTTCAAATTCAAGATTTAAATTATATTTATCAGAAACTTTTTTTAAAACGGCAACAGCACTATCAGTTATTTCTTGACCGATACCATCGCCAGGAATGACTACAATTTTTTTACTCATAGATAATCTTAACCCTTCTGTTTAATGTAGTTGATGAGTCCGCCAGCTTTGGCAATATCTTGGACAAAGCCAGGAAGTGGCACAGCTTGGAATGTATCACCAGTTGTGAGATTTTCAATAGTACCAGTGGATAAATCAACACGTAATTTATCATTAGCATGAATTTTTTCTACATCATCACCAATTTCAAGTAATGGCAAACCAGTATTGATGGCATTGCGATAGAAAATACGTGCAAAACTGCTAGCGATTACTACAGGAATACCAGAAGCTTTGATAGCGATTGGAGCATGTTCACGAGAAGAACCACAGCCGAAGTTTTTACCGCCGACCATGATATCACCTTCTACTACATTTTGAGCAAAAGTTTCATCGATATCTACCATACAATGACTAGCTAATTCTTTTGGATCAAAAGAATTTAAATAACGAGCAGGGATAATTACATCTGTATCAATATTGTCGCCATAGCGCCAAACTTTTCCTTCTAATTTTTCAGCCATATTATTCTACCTCCTCAGGAGTTGCGATTTTTCCAAGAATTGCACTAGCTGCAGCTACATAAGGGCTAGCGAGATATACTTCACTATCTACATGTCCCATACGACCACGGAAGTTACGATTTGTAGTAGAAACGCAACGTTCACCAGCAGTCATAATACCCATATGAGCACCAAGACAAGGTCCGCAAGTTGGTGTACTTACAGCAGCACCAGCTTCAATAAATGTATCTACATAACCATTATGGATAGCATCAAGATATACTTGTTGGCTACCAGGAATGATGATACAACGAACATTAGGATGTACTTTATGACCTTTTAAGATAGAAGCAGCAATTGCTAAATCTTCTAAACGTCCATTAGTACAAGAGCCGATAACTACCTGATCAATAGTGATAGGTTCTTTGATGGATTCAACGCTGTGAGTATTTTCAGGAAGATGAGGGAATGCTACTACAGGTTTTAATTCAGAGAGATTGATTTCTACAGTTTGACAATAAGTAGCATCACTGTCTGCTTCAACGATTTCATATGGTTTAGTTACACGGTCTTTAATATAATTGAGAGTTTCATCATCTACAGGGAAAATACCATTTTTAGCACCAGCTTCGATAGCCATATTGGCAATTGTTAAACGGTCAGTCATATTGAGTTCTTTGACACCTTCGCCAGCAAATTCTAATGCTTTATATAAAGCTCCGTCTACACCGATCATGCCGATTAAAGTGAGCATAACATCTTTACCACAGATATATTTAGGTTTTTTACCAGTGATATTGACTTTGATAGTTTCAGGAACTTTGAACCATGCTTCACCAGTAGCAAGGGCAACGCCTAAATCTGTAGAACCAACACCTGTGGAAAATCCACCTAAGGCACCATATGTACAAGTATGAGAATCTGCACCGATAGTTACCATACCAGGAGCTACAATACCTTTTTCTGGTAAAATTACATGTTCAATACCTACACGACCAATTTCAAAGTAGTTTACAATATTATGTTTATGTGCAAAATCACGAACAATTTTAGCAAGTCCAGCGGATTTAATATCTTTATTTGGTGTAAAATGGTCAGGCACAAGAGCTATTTTTGTATTATCAAAAACAGGTTTGCCAATTTTTTCAAATTCTTTAATTGCAGGTGGAGCAGTTACATCATTTGCAAGTACCATATCAAGTTTGCAATTGATGAGCTGTCCAGGTTTTACCACATCAATTCCAGCATGTTTAGCCAAAATTTTTTCGGTCATAGTCATACCCATGAAAATCACTCCAATATCGTTTATTTTAAGTTAACAAATTAACAATGTCATTAAAAGATATGATATTACAAGTGGAAAAATTTTGTCAAGAGTAATATTTTAGCTAGAAAAACGGTAAAACTTTGGGTAAAAAGTATATTACTAGGAAGATTTTTTCTTTTTTTAGGAAAGTAAAAACGGACTTTTGATTTTTAGTATAGGAAATTTGTTTTTGCTAAAAGTATAAAAAGGTTTTATTTTCATTGATATTAATATTTGATTTTAACCATACTGAGCAAGAAGTCTCCTACCTCTAAGGTAGTGAGATGAATTGCTCCTTAGGAGATTGACTGGATATATGTTT